>JAYRTJ010000093.1:0-13749 GCA_041919675.1 Rhodospirillaceae bacterium
AGCAGGCCGGATGAGCGGCGGATGTCTTCGTAGGTAGGCACGTGAACCAGAAGCAGGGTCCACGCCATCCCTGGCGGAGCCGATTGTGCGAGCATGCCGCCGAGAGCCTTCACGAACATCTCGGGCTCCAAGAGCCCCGCGGTCTGGGCATCGGCTTTACGGCCCGCCGATTTTTCGTGGCGATTCACGACTCCGCGCAGGAAGTTGATCTCGGCCACGAGGCCGCCGAGGGCGGCGCGCGTGGCGGGCGTGATCTGCTCGACCGGGATGCCGAGGATGGTGATGCGGTCGTCGGTGGGTTTGGCCTTGGCCGCCTCTTCGTAGTTGGCGACCACCTTTTTGGCGGGCTGCTCGGGCGCGGCGCCATGACCCGGCGCGCCGCCCTGGGAGCGTCCCTCGAGGCGCCGTTCGACCGTCCTGACGGTTTCGGGTTGGGTGATATCGGGCATAAGGGGCCCCGGTCCTAACAAGGATATCGTTGCCGACCTTACCCCTTATGTCTTTGCGAATTCTTACCGGCCCCTATAAAGTGCGCCGCTTTCCGGCCTCCGCCAAGGCTTCGGCGGATCAGGGACTTCGTCCGCCAAAGCTGCGAAGCAGCGACGGCGGATCGGGCCCCAGGGGGTTTTAGATGGGCAAGAAGGCGACCAAGCAGCCGACCAAGAGGGCCAAAGCGCCCGTCGTCGGCATCATCATGGGAAGTCAGTCGGACTGGGAGACCATGCGTCCTGCGGCGGAGGTCCTGGACGAACTGCGCGTGCCTCATGAGACCAAGGTGGTCTCCGCCCACCGCACCCCGAAGCGCCTCTACGAATATGCGACCAATGCCGAAGAGTTCGGCATCCAGGTGATCATCGCGGGCGCCGGCGGCGCCGCGCACCTGCCGGGCATGACCGCCGCGATGACGACGTTGCCGGTGCTTGGCGTGCCGGTCGAAAGCAAGGCCCTTCAGGGCCTCGACAGCCTGCTATCCATTGCGCAGATGCCGGCCGGCATTCCGGTCGGCACCTTGGCGATCGGCAAAGCGGGCGCCAAGAACGCCGGCCTGCTCGCGGCCTCGATCATCGCGCTGCAGGACCCGGATGTGGCCAAGCGCCTGAGAGCCTGGCGCGCCGCCCAGACCAAATCCGTGGCCGAGAAGGTCGCGCGTTAACACGCGCCGTCAGGACCAAATGGATCGCGAAACCCGCCCCCTTCCTCCCGGCGCAACCATCGGCATTCTCGGGAACGGCCAACTCGGCCGGATGCTGGCGCTGGCGGCCGCGCGCCTCGGCTACAAGACTCACGTTTATGGTCCGGACAAGGACAGCCCCGCCGAACAGGTGGCCACGGCCTCGACGGTCGCGGCCTATGAGAATGCCGGCGCGCTGATCGGTTTCGCGGCCGCCGTCGATGCGGTGACCTTCGAATTCGAGAACGTACCGGTGAAGACGGCGCATGAACTCGCATCGCGCCTGACCGTGCGCCCGGGCCCGAAGATCCTCGAGATCGCCCAGGACCGCATCAAGGAGAAGCAGTTCTTCGCCGCCATCGGCGCAGGGACTCCCGCCTGGGCAATCGTGAATCAGCGCAAGGACTTAGACTCCGCTCTTCAGACCACGGGTACACCCGCCGTGCTGAAGACCGCGCGCCTGGGCTACGATGGAAAAGGCCAAGCGAAGATCAAGACGCCGGCCGATGCCGACGCCGCCTGGGCCGCGGTCACCGGCGGCAAGACCCCGGCCGAAGACGGCTTCGCCGTGCTGGAAGCCTTCGTGGATTTCCGCTGCGAGATCTCGGTCATCGTCGCGCGCTCGGCCGACGGCCAGGTGGTGCCGTTCGAGCCCGCCGAGAACGACCATTCCAACCACATCCTGTCGACCTCCTTCGTCCCGGCCCGGATCGAGCCGGCGACGGCGAAGGCGGCTTTAGAGATTGCCACCCGGGCGGCGGAAGCCCTGGATCTGGTCGGCCTGCTGGCCGTTGAAATGTTTGTCACCGCCTCGGGCGATGTCCTCTGTAACGAGATGGCGCCGCGGCCCCACAACTCGGGTCACTGGACCATGGACGCGGGCGGGGTCGATCAGTTCGAACAGCTGGTCCGCGCGGTCGCGGGCCTGCCGCTTCTGACCCCGGCCCGGCACGCGGACGTCACGATGGTGAACCTGATCGGCGACGACGTGAACAAGCTGGACCGCTACCTGAAAGATGAGACCGCGCGGGTGCATCTTTACGGAAAGAGCGAAGCCCGTCCGGGCCGCAAGATGGGCCACGTCAATCTGCTCAAGACACCCGGCAGATAAGAGAAAATCATTCTCTCTTCATGTGGGCTCTCAAGGTGAGCAACAAGCCCTAAGTCCCTGGAAAAGATTCAATATTCCGGCGGGCGGCGGCGATAGCCGGACGCGCGTTCACGGACTCGATTAAACAGACGGCGCGGATCGGGCAGCAGCTTGAGGCCGTCGGTGAAACGCTTCTGGAGCTTGGGAATCTCCATCACGTTCTGGATGCGCCGGTCGAGGAACTTCCAGGTCTCGGCGCAGCCCTCGGAGCGGTCGTTCAGCCAGAACAAAAGCGTCGAGGCGTAGACGCCCGCGAGCAGTCCCCGCTTGGTGTAGAAGTTGTAGTCGGTCGACTTGTCGCCGGCGGCGCGCCAGATGGCGTCCACGGTGTTGTACCAGCCTTTTAACGAATCCCCGGCGAAGGGCGGCAGCGGACTGAGGGCGAGCGCGGAGCGGATCGCCTCGCGGTACGGAGTCCAGCGTTCGAGGTGCAGGCGCACCCCGGCCGCGATCCGCTCGCGGATCTTCATGCCGGCGAGATCGAGGCGGGCGAGGTCTTCCCGCATCAGCCGGTCGGCCAGGTTCCGGAAATGGGCGACCGCATCCTTGGCCCCGCCGGGGAACAGGCGGTGGGCGTCGACCCGGCCAAGCCCCGCCTTCTCGGCGGCGGCCTCGAGGGTCGCCATTCTCCAGCCGTCGAAGGGGACGTTGGGGAGCGCGGCGCGCAGGACGGAATCCTTCTGGGCGAGTTTCTCGGCCTTCGCCGCGGTGACTGGATCGCTCATCTTTAACCCTCCGGGTCGAGGTCCAACTTCTTACCGGCCGCGGCCGCCTCGCTCGACAGGACGTCGGCGAACGAGAGGCTGGTCATGTCGGCCATGCGCTGCGGATAGAGGATGCCGTCGAGATGGTCGCACTCGTGCTGAACCACCCGGGCATGGAAGTCCTTGGCATCGGCCTCGTGCTTCCGGCCCTTGAGGTCATAATAGCTGTAGCGAAGACCGGTGAACCGGGGAACCCGGCCCGTGAGACCGGGAACCGAGAGGCAGGCTTCCCAGCCTTCGGCCTGATACTGGGTGGTCGGCGTGAGGACCGGGTTCAGCATGACGGTGAGCGGAATCTCGGCGCCGCCGTTGCGCTCGCCGGGGACGAAAAAGATCACCACCCGCCTGGAGACCGAAATCTGCGGGGCCGCAAGGCCGATCCCGCGCACCGACATCATGGTGTCGATCATGTCGTTCACCAGGGCCGGCAGGCTGGGATCCTTGAAGTCCGTCACCTCGGCGGCGCGGCGCTTCAGGATCTCGGCGCCCATGCGGGCTATGGGCTGGATGGCCATTCTCGGGTCCGTTCAATGGATCACTAGGAGCTTATATAGGTGAGTCCCCCGGCCGCCGCGACGGCGAAAAGTGAAGCGATCCAAGGGCCTCGGCCTTCAACTCCGACAACCTGTGACATCTATGCACCAGATCTGCTAAACCGCTGAAAATTGGGCGAAACAAAGCGTAAAGCGGCCTTCCCAGTCCCAAAACCCTATGTTATACCCCCGGCCCTCAAGGCGACGGTTACCTATGGGCCGTCGCCCTTTAGTTTATCCAACCGATGGAGACGGTCCTGGTTCAGGTAGTAGTGCGCGACAATAACGTCGACCAAGCCCTCAAAGCGCTCAAGAAGAAGATGCAGCGCGAGGGTCTCTTCCGCGAGATGAAGCTGCGCAAGTCCTATGAGAAGCCGTCCGAGCGCAAGGCCCGTGAAAAGGCCGAAGCGGTTCGCCGTGCGCGCAAAATGGAGCGCAAGCGTCTCGAACGCGAAGGCTTCTAGAACCACGCATCTCTCACGCGTTGCTCAAAGGCCGCGATTGCATCGCGGCCTTTTGTGTTTTGGCATATCGGGGGCCGCGATTGCATCGCGGCCTTTTGTGTTTTGGCATATCGGGGGCCGCGATCGCATCGCGGCCTTTTGTGTTTTGGCGCACCGGATTAACCGGACTCTTAACGCAACGGAAACCACCCCCCTCGTACCCTCGGGAGTCTGTCCCGTTGAAAGGTCGAGTCCCCGTGAGCGTTTTAGAGATCCGTTCCGCCACCGCCGACGACGCCGCCGCCATTGCCTCCGTCGTGCGCGAGTCCTGGCTCGACGCCAACAAGAACATCATCCCCGCCGACAGCCGGCGCGCGCTGACCAACTCGCGCAACCTGGCCGCCTTCGTGGCCGGCGAATGGAGCGGCATCCACGTCGCCCTGGTCGACGGCGAGATCGTGGGAACGGCGGGTGTGAACCCCGCCGGCGTGATCTGGATGCTTTATGTATTGCCCGCTTATCAGGGCTGCGGCGTGGGCTCGGCCCTTTATGACGCCGCCATTGGAACCCTCAAATCGACGGGCCAACGCAAGGCCCTGCTCGAAGTCCTGGCCGCCAACGAGAACGCCGTGGCGTTCTATCGCGCCCGCGGGTGGGTGCCGGAAGGCCGGCGGACCGAGCATATCCCCGGCTTCCGCTTCACCGCGCTGCGCATGGGTCTCGCGCTCGCCTAGGTCAGGCGGGAGCGCGAGAGTCCAGCAAACTAGCGATTGGTGCGTTCGGAACGGGCGCGGCGGCGCGACTGCTTGGCCTTCGCTTTGGCTTTGCGCTTGTTCGCGCGCATCTTCTTGCTGGCTTTACGTGCGTGACTCATAGGGGCCTCCTTGCTGTTGTGACGGGTTGTCGTGACGGTCTTAGTGTGACGGGCCGCACCCCGTTAAAAGGTACAGTTCGTGGGCGATATACCATCCGGCGGCCTCAAACTCCATATCGGCGGCAAGGACTCATCAGCTTGAATGTTCAGGCGCGGAAGTAGAAAGTCGATCGCGTGATGGATCAAATCGAACTTTTCGGCCGCCTGGCGCTCGCCTTCGCGGTCGGCCTCATGATCGGCATCGAGCGGGGCTGGCAAAGCCGCACCATGGAAACCGGGACGCGGGCGCTCGGCGCGCGCACCTTCGCGCTGATCGGATTGCTGGGCGGCGCGATCGCGCTTGTGGGTCAACTGACGGACGACCTTTTCACCGCACTCGCGAGCCTTGGCTTCATCGTCTTCATCACCGTGATCTACTACACGGGCCTGCTGAAGGATCAAAGCCGCGGCGCCACCACGGAGATCGCGGCGATCCTGACGTTCAGCCTCGGCATCGTCGCCATGCGCGGCGAAATGGAAGTCGCGGCCGCGGCCGCCGTCGTTGTCGCGGCGACGCTCGGAGTGAAAGAGCCGCTGCATAAATGGATCAAACGTATCGACGAGGATGAACTGACAGCCGCCATCAAGCTGCTGATCATCTCCGTCGTCGTGCTGCCGCTCCTTCCCAATCGCGGCTATGGGCCGGGCGAAACGATCAATCCCTATGTGCTGTGGTGGATCGTCGTGGTCATCGCCGCCATCGCCTTCGCGGCCCATACCGCAATGAGGCTGTTCGGCGAGAAAGCGGGCGCCGCCAGCGTCGGCCTGCTCGGCGGCCTGGTATCCTCCACGGCGACGACGATCGCGTTCGCGCGCTTCGCGAGAGAGCATGTCTCGCTTTCGCGGTATGCCGCCGGCGGCATCGCGCTTGCCAGCGCCGTCATGTTCATGCGCGCGCTGGTCCTGACCGGTATCCTTTTCAAGGATGCCGCCGAACTTCTGTGGCTGCCGATGAGCGTGGCCGCCATGACGTCCCTGGCGGCGGCCGCGATGATGAGTTTCGCCAGGCAGCCGAAACAAGACCGCGTGATCGAACCGGAGGCCTCGGCGGATATCGGAACGGGATTGAAGTTTGTGGCCGCCTTCATCGCGGTCGCGCTGGTCACGCATTACGCCCAGCAGGCCTTCGGCAACCGGGGTGCATTGATCGCCTCGGCGCTCGGCGGACTGGTGGATGTCGATGCCACCAACGCGACCATGGCGCGGCTCGGTGCAAGCGGCGGAGCGACCATGTTCGAGGTGGCGGCGGCCGTGTTGCTTGCCGTGGCGGTCAATTCCATTGCGAAAGCGATCTACGCGGTTGCGATCGCCGGACGCCGCTTCGCACCCCTCGCCGCCATGGTGTTCCTGCCGCCCTTGATGACGGCCGGCGCGGCTTTCCTGGTCGAACGCCGGTTTTTCCCCTAGATCTCGACCTGGGTCCCAAGTTCCACCACCCGGTTCGGCGGGAGATGGAAGAAGTCGAGGGCGCTGGTCGCCGAGCGCGACATCCAGGCGAAAAGGCTTTCACGCCACAGCGCCATGCCCGGACGGCGGCTGGGGATCAGGGTCTCGCGGCCCAGGAAAAACGACGTTTCCATGTCGTTGAATTCGAAGTTGTGCTTGGCCGCGCACTTCAGCGCCGCTGGGATGTTCGTCGGGTCGAGGAAGCCGTAACGCACGACGAAGCGGTAGAATCGGCGGCCGAGGTGTTGAACCTCCAGCCGCGCCGAATCCGCCACATGCGCCCGTTCGTCGGTGACCACGGTCAGGAACACGACACGCTCGTGCACGACTTTATTGTGCTTGAGGTTGTGCAACAGCGCGTGGGGCACGCCGTCCGTCGTCGCCGACAGGAAAACGGCCGTTCCCGGCACCCGGGTGACGTTGGCCGACAAGGAGTTCAGAAAGAGATCGACGGGCATGGCCTCTTCGGCCATGCGGGCGAACAAGAGCGCGCGGCCTTTCTTCCATGTGGTGAGCAGCAGGAAGCCCGCCGCGGCGATGGCGAGCGGCACCCAGCCGCCATGCGGAATCTTGGTGGCGTTGGCGCCGAAGAACGCCAGGTCGATGATGAAGAAGATGACGAAGATGGCGCTCGCCAGCCACACGGGCCAGCGCCACAGCAGGAACATCACGACAGCCAGTTGGACCGTGGTGACGATCATGTCGCCGGCCACCGCGACACCATAAGCCGCCGCGAGGTTGCTGGACGAACCGAAGCCGAGCACGAGCGCGAGCACCGAGACCATCAGCATCCAGTTGATGAACGGCACGTAGATCTGGCCGCGCTCGGTTTCGGAGGTATGGATCGTCGCCATACGCGGCAGGAAACCCATCTGCATGGCCTGGCGTGAAAGCGAGAACGTGCCGCTGATGACGGCTTGCGAGGCCACCGCGGTCGCCATCGTCGCCAGGATGACCATCGGCAGAGCGGCCCACTCGGGCACCATCAGGTAGAAGGGATTCTCGGCGGCTTTCGGATTGTCGAGCAGGAGCGCACCCTGCCCCAGATAGTTGAGCATCAGGCCCGGGAACACGATCCAGAACCAGGAAATGCGGATCGCCTTTTTGCCGAAGTGGCCCATGTCGGCGTAAAGCGCTTCCGCGCCGGTCACGACAAGGAAGACGGCCGCGAGCGCGAGGAAAGCGGTGGTTTTGTACTTCAGGAAGAAGACGTAGGCGTAATACGGGCTGAGCGCCTGCAGGATCTCCGGCGACTCAACGATATTGAGGACGCCCAGCACGGCGAGCGAGAGAAACCATAACAGCGTCACCGGGCCGAAGGCGTGTCCGACGATGCGTGTGCCGTAGCGCTGAATCATGAACAGGCACATGAGAATGACGACGGTGATCGGCACCACGAAGTCGCTGAGTTCCGGCACCGCGACATTGAGCCCCTCGACGGCGCTCAAAACCGAGATCGCCGGGGTGATCATGCTGTCGCCGTAGAACAAGGCGCCGGCGAAAATGCCGAGCACGACAACGACCGGCATCAGCCACTTGTTCTTGCCGTCGGCCAGCGCCTGGCTGGCCAGCGCGACGAGGACGAGACTGCCGCCCTCGCCTTTATTGTCGGCGCGCATGACGAGGACGGCGTATTTCAGCGTCACCACGATCATGAACGTCCAGAACACCAGCGACAGCACGCCGAACACATGCGGCTCGTCGGCCGGCATCGGGTGGGCGCCGTTAAAGGCCTCCTTCAAGGCGTATAGGGGGCTGGTGCCGATATCGCCGAACACCACGCCGACGGCGCCGAGAACGAGGGCCGCGATGCGGTGGTCCCTGTTCGGAGAATTCTGGGAACGCGGCGGCGCCCAATCCGAGAGCGCCGAAGTTTGGGATCCAGGGAGGGGTTCCTGGTTCATGGATGACAGACCGCTTGACGGTTACAACTCTGTCGGAGCGGCGATCATGGAGGGCCGTTCGGCAGGCGCGCGGGTGTAGCACCACGGCCCCGGCTTGGAAAGCGGATTTATCAACCTTAGATTATTGTTTTTGCTTATTTTTTTCTTGCTCATCAACCCAAGGATAAACAACCAGCCTGGGCCAGCGCGCCTGCCAGCGCGCGGTCATCTCCTCGAAGACCTTTGAGAGCGGCATCACGCGGTTTGGCCGGGCCACCATGTCCCAGACATCCCCCACGCCGAGGGGGGCATAGATGTCGAAAAAGTCCGTGCCCGTGCATTTCATTCCAATGGTGAACGCATTTGCGGGCTGCCGGAGAAGACCTTCCGAGGCCGAGGTCAGCGGCGGATAGGCCACGCCGTATTCTTCTTCATACCAAAGGTGCGTGCGCGCCTGATTGCGCACCGTCACCGTCGCATCGAGATCGGCGAAGAGTTTTGCGGCCGTGCGGCGGACCTCTTCCTCGGCTTCCTGCGAGGCATCCTCGGAGAAATATGCGAGATCGTAATCGCGAATGCCCTGGTTGGCCGCGCGGCCCGAGCGCAGATTCCACACCGTGGCGGTCAGAGAGCCCGCCGTCAGCCACCAGTCGCGCAAACCGAGCTGCGGCGTGCGCGCGAGGATATCGGAATTGACGCGATTGAGCAGGCACAGCGCCGCGACCTTCTCGGCCAGCTTGTCCGCGGGGCCGTCCATCGTGTCCTCGGCCGGCGCCTCGAACAGCGCGAGGGTCTTATTTTCCCGTTTCGGGCGGGCGGCCTTGCCCTTGGGTTTGGGAAATACCCGAAGGCGCAAGGTCCGCGAATTCAGAACGACATGCGCCATTTTTTGAACATCTATGCGGGTGTAACAGTGATCATACCTCGCCCGGCCCCTTGGGCGAAGCGGAACCGCAGTCTATAAAAGTGTTCTGTGGATTTTGGGAGACCCCATGGGCGCTTTTCGGAGAATTGCCTGCATCGCGCTGGCGGCCCTGACGCTGAGCGCCGCGAGCGCAAAGCCAAAACCCCAGCCGCGCGGCATCGATCCCGCGCTGATCTCGGGCGAGGTCAAGACCGAGGGCGACTACCGCTGGGCCATCGCCGGCAATGTCTCGATCTACGAGATGTGGCATGCCTCGGACACCATCATCCTCAGCTCCATCGGCAGTCTGATCCGTTATTACGAATTCGACTGGGAAGTCGCGCCGCGCGACGGCGAGTGGATCGTCCAGGGCATCATCCTCGTCGGTTCGGGCGATCCCGCCACGCAGCCGGTGGGACTCAAGTTCTGGTCCAAGGAACGCACGCGCTTGCAGGCCGAGCTGTCGCACAAGCTGAGTTTAGAGGGCAAAGAAGCCGTCGCGATCTTCACGCCGAGCCTGGTCGAATGCACCGAGGCCGGCGATTGCGGCACGCATCAATTCCGCTTCGTGACCAACGCCGCCGGTGAAGTCTTCGTGGGCACGACCAAGATCGGGAGTATCAAGTGAGAACAGTGTTCAGGACCGCGTTCGCGCTGCTGCTGCTCGCCGCTCCGGCGAGCGCGCAAACACAAGACTATCCGGCCGGCCAGTTGCCCGCCTCGGTGACGCCGACGCACTACACCATCGATCTCGTCACGCGGCCCGACCGCGACGCGTTCTCGGGCAAGGTCGACATCGACGTCACCCTCGCCGCGCCCACCAAACTGATCTGGCTGCATGGCCAGGACTTGAAGGTCAAGGGCGCGCGCGTGACCGCCGAGGGCGGAAAGCCGGTGATCGCGACCTGGACCGAGATCCCGAACAGCGACGGCGTGGTGAAGCTGGAACTGGCCGGCGAAGTGCGCGGCCCGAAGGCGCGCATCTCCATTGTTTACGATGCCGATTACAATCGCCAGCTTGAAGGCCTCTATCGCGCCGACGACGGCGGCGAGCGTTATCTCTACAGCCAGATGGAAACGATCTTCGCGCGGCGCGCCTTCCCGAGCTTCGACGAGCCGCGCTTCAAGACGCCGTACGACATCTCGATGACGGTGCGCACGGGCGATACCGCCATCTCGAATACGCCGGTCGCGAAAGAAACCCCGGTGGCCGGCGGTCTCAAGCGTGTGACCTTCGCGACCACCAAGCCGCTGCCGACCTATCTGATCGCGCTGATCGCGGGGCCTTTCGACGTGGTGCAGGGTCCGCCGGTGCCAAAAACGGGCTTTCGCGACCGTGAGATCCCCGTGCGCGGCGTGGCCACCAAGGGCAAAGGCAAACAATTGAAGTACGCGCTCGACAACACGCCGGCTATCGTCGGTGCGCTCGAAAGCTACTTCGGGACGGCTTATCCGTTCGAGAAGCTGGACATCATCGCGGTGACCGACTTCGCCTACGGCGCCATGGAAAACGCGGGCGCCATCACCTACCGCGAACAGCTGCTGCTGATCGACGAGACCTCCTCGCTGCAGCAAAAGCGCTCCTACGCGCGCGTGCACGCGCACGAGCTGGCGCACCAATGGTTCGGCAACCTGGTGACGCCGGCCTGGTGGAACGACATCTGGCTCAACGAAGCCTTCGCCACCTGGATGGGCAACAAGGCCGCCGCCGCCTTCGACCCGGCGGGTGAATACGGCCGCCTCACCCTCACCGGCGCGCTCGACGCCATGAGCACCGACAGCTGGCATAACGCCCGCGCCATCGCGCAGCCGATCAAATCCAACGACGACATCCAGAACGCCTTCGACGGCATCACCTATCAGAAGGGCGGCGGCGTGCTCGCGATGTTCGAGCAGTTCTACGACCCGGAGAATTTCCAGAAAGGCGTCGCGCTGCATCTTCAGCGCCGCGCCTGGGGTAACGCGACCGCGCGCGAGTTCCTGCAATCGGTCGCCGACGCCAACAAGGACACCGAAGGCGTCGCGGCCTTTGAATCCTTCCTCAATCAGTCGGGCGTCCCGCTGCTCACCTCGCGCCTGGACTGCAAAGGGCCGACGGCGACGTTCGTGGTTTCCCAAAGCCGTTATTTCCAAGGCCCGATCACGGCTGAATCCAGGAAACAACAGTGGCGCATTCCGACCTGCGTCGCTTTTGGACGCGGCCCGCAACGCGACCAAATGTGCGTGATCGTCAAGGAACCTGAAACCCGCATCGCCCTCGAAACCGGCGGCTGCCCGAACTGGGTCATGCCGAATGCCGACGGCGCCGGATACTTCCGCTTCGATCTCGATGACGCCGGTTGGACGGCGCTGGTGGATAACACCGCCGCGCTGACCGACAAGGAAGTGCTGTCCCTGCTCGACAGCATGGACGCGTCCTTCATGGCCGGCCGCATGAACTTCGACCAGTATCTTTCGCGCCTGCGCACGCTCGTCACGATCCGCCAGCAGCGCGGCCCGGGCCTCACCTGGGATATGACGGAAGCGGTCGGTGAACGCCTGGCCTGGTTCGATCGCGTCCTGCTGCCCGAGGCGTCGCGCCCGCAAATGGCGCGGGTGGCCGGGGAGATGTACGGTCCGCTCTATGCGCGCCTCGGCCTCGACAAAACCTCGGAGCTCGACAAGACGGCGCCGAACCAGGCGACGCTGATGCGCGCGCCCGTTGTGAGCGCCATGGCGTTCCAGGCGCGCTCGGCCCAGGTGCGCGCGGAGCTGGCCAAACGCGCGGTGGCCTATGTCGGGACCGCCGACGATGGGGCCGTGCATGCGGACGCCATCGATCCCGATCTGGCCGACAAGGCGCTGCAAGTGGCGGTGCAGGATCGCGGCGCGCCCTTCGTGAAGGATATCCTCGTGCATCTCAAGACCGAGCGTAGCGGCATCATCCGTCAACGCATGCTGTCCGCCCTCACCCGCTCGACCGATCCGGCCATCGCCGCGCAAGTGCGCACGCTGGCCTTGTCGGAGGACCTGCGCACCAACGAGATCCCGACGATCGTCTACGGCATGATGTCGGAGCCGGCGAACCGCGCGGCGGCCTGGACCTGGTTCAAGGATAACTTCGAGGCCGTGAAGCGGCGCACGCCGCCCAACAACCGCGAGGCGCTCGTGGGCGTGGGCAGCTATTTCTGCACGGCGAGCGAAGCGGCGGATTATGAGACGTTCATGACGCCGAAAGCCGAGGACATGCGCGGCGCGCCCCGCAGCCTGGCCCAGACGTTGGAGCGCATCAAAGCCTGCGCGGCCCTGATCGAGAAGCAGCGGCCGTTGGCGCAAAAGACCCTCGCGGCGCTGAAGTAGAAAACGCCAAGGAAAAACGCCGCCGGTTTTCACCGGCGGCGTTTTCCATTTCAGGCCGATGCTATTTACGCGTGGTCACGGCGCCGGACGTCGCGGCCGCGCCCGACGCGCCCGCGCCGGCCGAGGTCGAGCCCGCCTTCACACCCGCCGAACCATTCGCGCCGGCGCTGCCGGCCGCGCTGGTGGACGAATTGAGCGCGCTGCCGGCCGTGGACGCCGCACCACTCACCTGACCGCGCGCTTCGGCGCCGGTGGAGGCCGCGGCATTGGCGCCCGCGTTCGCCGCGCCGCGCGCCGCACCGGCGGCGGCCGTACCGGCAGCGGCGCCTGTGTCGGTCGTCGTGCGCGCGGCATTGGTCGTCGCGTTCAGGTTACCGCCGCTCGAGGCCGAGCCGCTGACGCTGCCCGGCGAAGCACTCACGCTGCCGGTGCTGTTCGCCGAACCGGAGAGCGAACCGGAGGTTTGCGCCGCACCGCTGGTGGCCGCGCGGCCGGCGGCATTCACGCCGCCCGTGGCCGCCGCGCCGGTGGCGGCGCCCGCTGTGCCGACGTTGCCGCCGATCCGGCCGGCCGCGGCTGCGCCGCTATTCAGCGAACCCGATACGTTCGGTTGCGGAGCGGTGACGCCGCCACGCAGAGCACCCGTGGCGCCCGCATTCGCACCGGCCCCGAGCGGGCCGGCGGTCACGCCGCCAACAGCGCCCGCGCCCGTGTTCACGGCGCCGCCGAGCCCCTGAGCCATGGCCGGCGCAACGGTGAGACCGGCAATCGCGCTCGCTAACAGGATACGTTTGATCATTCGAAATCTCCTTGTTGGTGTGCGGGGCCCATTGCCCCGCCCGCCTGGACGCGCTCGCGCCGGCATAAGCCGCGCCAGTTCGTGCAGAGCGTGATGATCTAAACGAGGCTGGTGAGCCGGAGTTGCGGCAAGGTTGAGGTGCTGTTGTGGCGGGTTGTTCGCACGGCCCGGGCTTACACGGCGCGCGTGTACATGGGCCGCAACTTTTCTGAGGTTGCGACGTTTCCAGCACACTCAACCGTTCCTCTTCTCACCGATTTCGACTGGGGCTTTTCGGCATGACACGCAACTTCGCTATCGCCGCGGGCGCAATGACGGCCTGCCTGTTCACGGCCGGCGCGCAGGCGCAAACCGTCACATTGACGGACGGTTCCACCGCGACATTCGCGCAAAACACCTTGGGC
>JAYRTJ010000094.1:0-13723 GCA_041919675.1 Rhodospirillaceae bacterium
GATCTGCGTTTGAAGGGAACGGTGTCCACGAGCATGGCCCTCACCGATCAGGGGGCGCGGATCACCGGCGTGAAGTTCGATGTGGAGGGCCAGGCCGGACAGCTGCGTCTGCCCGAGCCGATCTCCATGGACTACCCGATCCGCAAGGCAAGCCTGCGTGGGACCGCCGGCGATGCGCTCGATGAGATCAAGATCGATCGCTTCAGCATGGAGATCGATCGGGGCAAGGAGGCCAGCCCCGTGCTCACCATGACGGCGGACGCCAGGCAGCTCAATTCGTCGCCGGTCGTTGAGATCGAAGCCGGGCTCGGTGAACTCTCGATCCAAGGGCTCAAGGACTACTGGCCGCCGACAGTGAAGCCGAATACGCTCCGCTGGATCAGAGACAATCTCACGGACGGCAACCTCACCGGCACGAAGCTGCGCATGAAGCTCGCCGGCCCCTCCATGGAAGAGATCGATGCCGCCGAGATGCTGCTGACGTCGTCGCTGCATGACATGACCGTGGGCTACATGAACGGCATGCCCAAGGTGCGAGGCACGAACGGCGGCATGGCGCTGACCCTCAAGGATATGAAGATCGACGTCACCTCGGGTCATGTGCCGGACGATTTCTCCGGCAAAGGCCTCAGGATCGCGAGCGCCGATCTCAAGATGCTGGGGCTCGGATCGGGGACGGAAGTCGCGGACTTCGATATCAAGATCGTCGGCGATTTCGGTGACGCCATGCGGCTCATCGACAATGAACCTCTGCACTATTCCACCAAGATGGGCGTCGATGCCGAGAAGGCGACGGGCGAGGCCGATGTCGATCTTTCAATCAAGTTCCCGCTGGTCTCGGATCTCGCTCTCGATGATGTCAACGTCGGCGTGAAGGCGCAGACCCGGAACGTAGGGCTCGCGGATGTCGCGTTCGGCCTTCCGCTCGAGAACGGCCGCATGGATCTGGCGCTCGACGGCGCCGGCATGGATGTCACCGGAACCGGGTCTCTCGGCGGCATTAAGACCAAGATCGATTGGCGTGAGAATTTCACCGGCGGCGAATTCCGCAGCCGCTATGTGCTCGATCCCGTGATCTCGAACGAACAGCGCCCGCTGGTCGGCCTCACCACGATGCCGTTCGTGTATCCCTATCTCGACGGCGATGTTTCGGCGCATGTCGTCTATACCGTCTTCCACGATCGGGCCCGCCACATGGAAGCCGACGTCGATCTGACGGCGCCGGCCATGTCGCTCCCGGAACTGAGCTGGAAGAAAGCCGCCGGCGTTCCGGCGCAAGGCAAGGTGGTCGCGCGTTTCACCAATGACCGCCTGGACGAAGTGCCGTCCTTCATCGTGACGTCGGGGGACGATCTCAGCGTCGAAGGGTCGGCCACCTTCGGCGAGGGCAAGACGATGACCTCGCTGATCATCAAGCCCAGCACCGCCGGCGAGTCCAAACTGAGTCTCGACGTGAAACGCAACGGCGACGGGTACGATATCGCCGCCGAAGGTTCGGCGTTCAACGCCACGGACTTTCTGAAAGAGATGAACCGCGATGACCGCCAGACGGCCGAGGAGAAGGCCGCCGGTCCGATGCCGATGAGGGTGAATGCGAATTTCTATCGCATGTGGCTCGCCAAGGACGACGACTTCCGCAATACCACTCTCACGTACGAGCGCACCAAGGCCGGCGTGCAGGCCATCGACTTCAAGGGGTCCGTGAACGGCACGGCCCCGGTCTCGCTCATCTTGACGTCTGAAAACGGCGCGCGGACCTTCAAGGCGGAAAGCATGGATGGCGGCGCCGTGGTGCGCGCCCTCGGCCTCTTCAAGGATATCGTCGGCGGCAAACTGGACGTGAACGGCAGCGTGGCGCCGGACGGGACCGTCACCGGCATGGCGGGCATCAGCAACTTCCAGCTCGTGCAGGCTCCCGTGCTGGCCCGCCTGCTGTCGGTCGCCGCGCTGACCGGCATTCTGGACGAGTTGCGCGGCGGCGGGATTTCCTTCAGCACCCTGCGCCTGCCGTTCTCCTACGCGAATTCGCAGCTCTCGATCCAAGACGGCGAGATGTTCGGAAGCTCGCTCGGTTTGACCGCCAAGGGCACTTACAGCTTCACGAACGCGGCCATGGATATGGAAGGCACGTTGATCCCGGCCTACACCATCAACTCCGCGCTGAACTCGATCCCGCTCATCGGCGATCTGTTGACCGGGGGCGACAAGGGCGGCGGGATCTTCGCCGCCACCTATACCTACCGCGGGCCGATCGCCACGGCGGAGCCGTCCGTGAACCCGCTTGCCGCGCTGGCGCCCGGGTTCCTCCGGCACATCTTCGATATTTTCCGCGCGACCCCGCACGAACAGGCAGCGAAGCCGCCCGCGCCGTCGGTCGCCGAAACCCCCGCCAAATAGGCGCTAACCGACCTTCACGATGGCGTGGCGCTTCTTGCCCGCGCTCAGCTTGATGACGCCGTTCACGGCGGCGTCCGCGGTCACGTTCAGATTCTCGTCGTCGAGCTTCTGATCGTTGAGCTTCGCGCCGCCGCCGCGGATCAGACGGCGCGCTTCGCCGTTGCTCTCCGCAAGGCCGGCCTTCTGGAACAAGCTCCACGCCGGAATGCCCGCGCCGAACTCGGCCGCGCTCATATCGATGGTCGGCAGATCGTCGCCGATGCCGCCCTGCTCGAAGGTTTTGCGCGCGGTTTCCGCCGCGTCGCTCGCGGCCGCGTCGCCGTGCAGGAGGCGCGTGGCTTCGAACGCAAGCACCTTCTTCGCTTCGTTGATCTCGCTGCCCTCGAGTTTTTCAAGTCGCGCGATCTCAACGAGCGGGAGTTCCGTGAACAGTTTGAGGAAGCGGCCGACGTCCGCGTCTTCGGTATTCCGCCAATATTGGTAGTAGTCGTAGGGCGAAAAGCGACTGCCTTTCAGCCATACCGCGCCGGCCGCTGTCTTGCCCATCTTCGCGCCGGAGGACGTCGTGATAAGCGGACACGTAAAGCCGAAGAACTCCGCGTTGGCTATGCGCCGCCCGAGTTCGACGCCCTGGATGATGTTGCCCCATTGGTCCGACCCGCCGAGTTGCATCGTGCAGCCGTAACGCTTGAAGAGCTCGACGAAATCATAACCCTGGAGAATCATGTAATTGAATTCCAGGAATGTCAGCGGTTGCTCGCGCTCAAGGCGCAGCTTCACGCTGTCCATCGTGAGCATACGATTGATCGTGAAGTGACGGCCGATCTCGCGCAGGAACGGGATGTACTGAAGTCCATCGAGCCAGTCGGCATTATTCACCATGACCGCATCGCACGGACCGCTTCCGTAGGTGAAGAAGCGGCCAAAGACGGTCTGGATGGAGGAGATGTTCGACGCGATGGTGGCATCGTCCATCATCTTGCGCATGTCGTCCTTGCCGGACGGATCGCCAACCTTCGTCGTACCACCACCCATCAGTGTGATCGGCCGGTGGCCGGTCTTCTGCATCCACCGCAGCATGGTGATCAGCATCAGATTGCCGACGTGCAGGGAATCGGCTGTCGCATCAAAGCCGCCGTAGGCGGTGATGATCTCTTTCGATGCCTTGGCGTCCAGCGCTTCCAGATCCGTGCATTGATGCAGGAATCCTCGCGAGGTCAGGACATTGACCAATTCGGATTTGTAAGCAGCCATGGATCGCTCGGGGGTCTACGGGTGATGATTCGTTCGGGCCGGGGTGTTATCATAAAGCGCACGGCCAGACAAATCGCGCCCGGTGTCAAAATGCCCTCATTTACAGCTCAAAACCGCATTTTTCGTGTCATTGGATTGATGAGCGGGACCTCCATGGACGGGGTGGACGCGGCCCTCGTGGAGACCGACGGGGAGAGCCGGCTGACCCTGGGGCCCGAGAACTCCACGCCCTTTGACCCGGCCTTTCGCACGACGCTCCGGACCTTCGTCGCCTCGGTGCCGGACCGCGGGACCTCCCGCGAGATCGAGAACGCGGTCACGGATCTGCATATCGAAGCGGTTGGCCGCCTTCTGGAGAAGGCCGCCCTCACGCACGAGGCCGTCGACCTGATCGGCTTCCATGGCCAGACCATCTGGCACCGTCCCCAGGTCCGCGAAACCTGGCAGATGGGCGATGCGCAGCGCCTCGCCGACGCCACCGGGATCACGGTTGTCTCCGATTTCCGCACCGCCGATGTGAAAGCCGGCGGGCAGGGCGCTCCGTTGGTGCCGATCTTCCACGCCGCCCTTGCGCGCACTGTCGAGAAGCCTATTGGAATCCTCAATATCGGCGGCGTCGGGAACATCACCTGGATCGGCGAGGGCGCGTTGCTCGCCTTCGATACGGGGCCGGGCAACGGCCTGCTCGATGATTGGGTCTCCAAGCGCGCGGGGCTGCCCATGGACGAAGACGGGCGCATCGGCGCCGCGGGGCGCGTGCATGAGGATATCGTGCGGAAGATGCTCGCGAAGGATTTCTTCGCCAAGCGTCCGCCGAAGTCCTTGGACCGCTATGACTTCTCGCTCGATCTCGTGTCGGCGCTTTCAACCGAAGACGGCGCGGCAACGCTTACCGCGTTCACGGCGGCCTGTGTGGCCGAGGGGCTGAAGCATTGCCCGGCGCACCCCAAACGCTTGCTGGTCACGGGCGGCGGCCGGCGCAATCCCACGATGATGACGATGCTCACCAAATACACCGGAATTGCGGCCGAAAGCGTGGATGCCGAAGGCTGGCAGGGCGATGCGGTGGAAGCCCAAGCGTTCGCTTATCTCGCGGCGCGCAGTTTCCGCGGATTGCCGATCACGTTCCCGGGAACGACGGGTGTATCGCAGCCGATGACCGGCGGTGTCGTGACTCCGCCGGTCCGCCGGAAAGCCGCGACGGCTTAGCCCTGCGCCGACTTCTTCTTGGTGTTGCCGGGCGCGGCGCCCGCGCCCATGCGCATATCAAGGTACGAGTTCACCGAAGTGGTGAGCTGGTCCATGTGATCCTTGAAGAAATGGTTCGCGCTTTTCACCAGCTGATAGTCGATGGTGATGTTCTTTTGGAGCTTGAGCTTGTTCGCGAGCTTCTCGACCGAGGGTTCCGGCACCACGTCGTCGTCGGTGCCCTGCAGGATCAGGCCCGAGGACGGGCACGGGGCGAGGAACGAGAAGTCGTACATGTTGGCCGGCGGCGCGATCGAGATGAAGCCTTCGATCTCGGGGCGGCGCATCAGGAGCTGCATGCCGATCCAGGCGCCGAACGAGAAGCCGGCCACCCAGCAGGCCGAGGCGTTCGGGTTGACGGACTGCAGCCAATCGAGCGCGGCCGCCGCGTCGGACAGTTCGCCCTGACCGTTGTCGAAATCGCCCTGCGAACGGCCCACGCCGCGGAAGTTGAAGCGGACGACCGAGAAGCCCTTTTTCACGAACATGTAGTACAGGTTGTAAACAACCTTGTTGTTCATCGTGCCGCCGTGCTGCGGATGCGGATGAAGAATGACGGCGATCGGAGCGCGCGGGATGTCGCTGTGGTGGTAGCGGCCTTCCAGACGCCCCTCGGGGCCGGCAAAAATCACTTCAGGCATATGTGGTCCTTCAAGGCGGGGTCGCGGACGAACGGCTGCACCGTTCAACGGGCCCGGTAGGCGGCGATTATTTAGGGTAACGCCTATCCGGGTGCAAACGGCAAATCTTGGCCGACACTATATATCCAGGTGCGGGCCAAATGCCTCCAAATTTTGCGTTCAGGCCTATTTTGTAACGTTATATCAACGGGTTGTAGTCACCCGAAGAACGCTTCTGGAACAGGGGGCTTGGTGCTAAAAGCCCCCCATGGCCGACGCCGCTCATTCGTACCTCGATTACAACGCCACCGCGCCGCTTCTGCCGGAGGCCGAAGCGGCCGTGCGCGAGAGCCTGGGCGTGTTCGGAAATCCGTCGTCGGTCCACGGCAGCGGCCGCCGCGCGCGGGCTCTTGTGGAAGACGCGCGCGAACGGATCGCCGCGCAGACGAGCGCCTCCACCGCCGAAATCATCTTCACCTCGAGCGGTACGGAAGCCAACGCGCTGGCGCTCAAGGGCGGACATTACGCGGCGATGATCGTCGCGGGCATCGAGCATGCCTCTGTTCTCGCCGCGGCGCCGGGCGCAGCGGTCGTCGGCGCAAATGCGCAAGGGATCGTCGATCTCAATGCGCTTGAGGATGCGCTCAAAGCCGCGCCCCGCCCCGCGCTGGTCGCGGTGATGCTGGCCAACAATGAAACCGGCGTTCTGCAGCCGCTCGATGCGGTGATCGCGCTTGCCAAGACCTACGGCGCGTTTGTTCACTGCGATGCCGTACAGGCACTCGGCAAAGTGCCGGTCGACTTCACCTCGGGCGTGGACAGCATGAGCCTGTCGGCCCACAAGATCGGCGGTTTGAAGGGCGTCGGCGCGCTGATCTACCGCGGCGATCTCACGGCTCAGATCGCCGGGGGCGGCCAGGAGCGCCGCCGCCGGGCGGGCACCGAGAACGTTGTCGGGATCGTCAGCTTCGGGGCCGCAATCCGCGAAGTACCGCGTTTGCTCGCCGATATGCCGCGCATCCGGGCTCTGCGGGACAGCCTCGAAAGCAAGGTCCGCGCCGCCGCTCCGCAGGCCAAGATTTACGGCGAGGGGGCGCCCCGCCTCGCGAATACGAGCTGTTTCTCCCTTGCGAATGTCTCCAGCGAAACACAAGTCATGCGCCTCGATCTGGCCGGTGTTTCCATCAGCGCGGGCTCGGCCTGTTCGTCGGGCAAGATCGCGCCGTCGCATGTCCTGCTGGCGATGGGGGTGAACCCCGCCGAAGCCAAAACCGCCGTCCGCGTGAGCTTGGGCTGGACGACGCGCGCCGCGGACGTCGCCCGCTTTATCGGCGCCTGGCAGCCCCTGGCGCTCAACGCCGCCGCATAAGTGAGTAGGTCATGACGAAGGTTGTGTTTGTTGAAAAGAACGGTGCGCGG
Organism: Rhodospirillaceae bacterium; assembly: GCA_041919675.1. GTDB lineage: Bacteria > Pseudomonadota > Alphaproteobacteria > Rhodospirillales > Rhodospirillaceae > SHVO01. The sequence goes on from JAYRTJ010000094.1 coordinate 6,939, forward strand.
AAGGAGATCTCGACGGACTCCAAAACCACGCTGCTGCACATCGCCCAGGCCAACGACATCGACATGGAAGGGGCCTGCGAAGGCTCCATGGCCTGCTCGACCTGCCACGTGATCGTCTCGAATGAGTGGTACGCCAGGCTGCCGCAGCCCAGCGAAGCGGAAGCGGACATGCTCGATCTGACTTACGGTGTGAGCCGCACCTCGCGCCTGGCGTGTCAGATCGTCGTGACCGACGCCCTTGACGGGCTGACGGTCCTTTTGCCGCAATCGACGCGGAACATGATGGAATGAGCGCAAAGTCGCGCATCATAGTGGCGATGTCGGGCGGGGTGGACAGCTCCGTCACGGCCGCGCTGTTGCATTCGCAAGGCTATGACGTCGTCGGTCTGACGATGCAGCTTTACGATCACGGCGCTGCCACGGCCAAGAGCAAGACCTGCTGCGCCGGCCAGGACATCTATGACGCCCGCCGCGTCGCCGACCGCATTGGGATCCCGCACTATGTCGTGGACTACGAAACCAATTTCAAATCGGAAGTGATGGACCGGTTCGCGGAGTCCTATATTCGCGGCGAAACGCCGGTGCCGTGCGTGCTGTGCAATCAGACCGTCAAGTTCCGCGATCTGTTGAAGGCCGCCAAGGATCTCGGCGCGGATGCGCTGGCCACGGGCCACTACGTGCAGCGCATCGAAGGCGCGCGGGGCGCCGAACTGCATCGCGCCGTCGATCCGGACCGGGACCAGAGCTACTTCCTGTTCGCCACGACGCAGGCGCAGCTCGACTTCGTGCGCTTTCCATTAGGCGGTCTCACCAAACCTGAAGCCCGCGCCCTCGGGGTGAAGTTTGGTCTGCATGTGGCCGAGAAGCCCGATAGCCAGGATATCTGCTTCGTGCCGAACGGCCGCTATGCCGACGTCATTCAGAAGCTGCGGCCGGACGCCGCGAATCCGGGCGATATCGTGCACGTCGATGGCCGGGTGCTTGGCCGCCATACCGGCGTGATCAATTTCACGGTCGGTCAGCGGCGGGGGATCGGCGTCGGCGGCGAAGCCGAACCGCTCTACGTCGTGCATGTCGATCCGGAGAATGCGCGCGTGATTGTCGGACCGAAGGAAACGCTTCTCCGCAATGCGTTCGAGATCCACAGCGTGAACTGGCTGGGCGCGGGGCAGGGGCCGTCCGAAGACGGCACGCCGCTGCAAGTGAAGCTGCGCAACACACAGCCGCCGATGGCGGCCACGGTGTTCGGCGAAGCGGGCGGGAAGGCGCGGGTGGTTTTGGCGGAAGCCGAAGCGGCCGTCACGCCGGGCCAGGCTTGCGTGTTCTATGACGGCGAACGCGTGTTCGGCGGGGGATGGATCGCGCGCGATGTCGGCATCGCGCATCTGCCCCACAACTTGCGTCGTGGGGCAGCCGCGGCGGCCGTTTAGCGGCCGATTACTTTTTCGACTTCGTCGAGGATCTCGCCCGACTTCACGAGCTTCTGCATCGCGTTGTGATCCGGGAACAGCGGACGGTCGATGTCGAGGTGCTTCACATATTTACGGATGACTTCGCGGGCCTTGTTCGTGCCCTTGCCGGGCGCGAACTCGCGGAAGTCGAGCGCCTGCGCGGCGCCCATGAACTCGATGCCCAGCACGCCATAGGCGTTCTCGAGGATCTGGCCGTTCTTGAGGGCCGTGTTCATGCCCATGGAGACGAAGTCTTCCTGGTCGGCGGCGGCCGGGATCGACTGCACCGAGGCCGGAGCCGAGAGGATGCGCTGTTCGACGATCAGGTGATCGGCGGTGTACTGGCTCAGCATCAGGCCCGAGAAGAAGCCCGGCTGGTGCGCGAGGAAGTCCGGCAGGCCTTGCGAAAGGGCCGGGTTGGTGAGGCGGTTCAGGCGGCGCTCGGAGAGCACCGAGACCATGGTGATCGCCGCGCCGGCCATATCCATCGGCAGCGAAACCGGCGAGCCCTGGAAGTTGGCGCCGGTCAGCGTCAGTTTTTCTTCCGGCACGAAGATCGGGTTGTCGGCAACGCCGTTCAGTTCGATTTCGACCTGCGAGCGCGCGTAGGCGACGGCGTCGCGGGCGGCGCCGATGACCTGCGGGGTCGAACGCATGGAGTAGGCGTCCTGCACCTTGGTCTTCATCTTGCCGGTCATGAGATCCGAGCCGGCGATGACGCGCGAGATGTGGGCGGCGGAGGCGATCGCGCCCTTGAAGCCGCGCAGTTCGTGCAGCTTCGGGCCGTAGGGGCGCATGTTGCCGAGCAGGGCTTCGATGCTCATGGCGGCGGCGATTTCCGCCTGCTTCAGCCAGCGCTCCATGTCGTAGATGTGCAAGGCCGACATGCCGGTGAGCACGTTCGAGCCGTTGATGGCGGCCAGACCGTCTCGCGCCTGCAAGCCGGGGACGGGGATGCCGGCGCGCTTCAGGGCTTCGGCGCCCGGGAGGCGTTCGCCCTTATAGAAAGCTTCGCCTTCGCCCATCATCAGGAGGGTGAGCTGGGCCATCGGCGCCAGGTCGCCGCACGCGCCGACCGAGCCCTTCTGACAGACGACCGGGGTGACGCCCTTATTGAGCATCTCCACGAAGGTCATGGTGATTTCCGGACGGCAGCCCGAGTTGCCGTGGGCGTGCACGTTGATGCGGCCGGCCATGGCGGCGCGGACATGCTCGTGTGGGATCGGTTCGCCGATGCCGGCGGCGTGGTTGTAGATGAGGTACTTCTGGAAGTCCTTCACCTGCTCGTCGGTGAGCTTCGTCTCGGAGAATTCTCCGATGCCGGTGTTGATGCCGTACATCGTTTCCTTGTTGGCGAGCTTTTCTTCGAGCATCGCGCGGCAGATCTTGATCCGCTCCAGGGCGGCCGGCGCAAGCTGAACGGGCTCGTTGAAACGAGCGATGGCGACGAGCTTTTCGATGGTCAGCGACGCGCCGTCGAGAACGATAGTCATGAAGGTCCCCTTGGAATGAGCGGTAGTGTGCACCGCATTATGTCTAGACAATATGAGATGTGTCTATAGCCGGGTTCAACAAACCCGTCCAGGGAGCCTTCGTTGACGGCGGGTGGACGCCCGATTTGGAATAGTGACGATAGATCAATATCTTATAGCTTTAGGGTGCCGCATTCTGATGTTTGACAATTGGGAACCACCCACTTAAAACCCACGCCCTGTGGTGAGGGTCGTTCGAACAGTCGGGCGGAGTAGCTCAGCTGGTTAGAGCGATGGAATCATAATCCACAGGTCGGGGGTTCGAGTCCCTCCTCCGCTACCACTGTTCCAAAGACCCTCAATTTGCACACAGAACGCGGGATGCGCCTTAGCGGCGAATCCCGCGTCGTGCACAAAGCAGCGAAAAATCATCTCGCCAAATCAGGACGGCGGCGCTTCCGGGATGGGAAGACTCGCCGCGCTGAAAACCTTGCCGGCGACGAAGATGCAAAGGCCGACGGAGAGCCACGCCAATCCCGCCATTTGCGCGAACGGCTCCATATTCCACAGAACGTAGCCGATGAACGCGACACCGATAGTGGGCGCCGCGAGATGGCGTGCCCACTGGCCGTCTTTTTGGCGAACGGTGTAGTGCGCGATGACCGAAAGATTGACGAAGATAAAGCCCGTCAAAGCGCCGAAGTTGATCATAGACGCAAGTGTGCCGACGCGCTCCTCGAAATAGGCCATCAGGGCGATTGTGACGGCGCTCACCAGGAGAACGGCGCGATCCGGCACACGGCGCCCTTCGCTGACATGCGCGAGAAAGCGCGGTAGCTTGCCGTCGCGCGCCATGCCGAACAGCAGGCGCGAGGTCGCGGTCTGCGCGGTCAACGCTGAGGGGATACACGCCAGCGCGCCGCCCGCGAGCGAGACGAGCACCTTCAGCCAGGTGCCGCCGATGTCGCCGGCGATGATGTAGCTCGCTTGATCGGTGGCGTCGCCGCTCGGGAGGCTGGTTTGTCCCAGGATGAAAAGAGACATGATGTAGGTCTGGCCGATGAACAGCAGCGCCGCCACGACGAGCACGATGATGGTGGCTTTGCCGACCGTGCGGCCGCCGCCTTCGGACTCCTCGGCAAGAGTCGAAATGGCGTCGAAGCCAAGGAAGCTGAGCGCCGCAATGGACAGCGCGCCGAAAATCACCCCGGGAGAAATGCCGGCCGGATTGATGAGCGGCGCCGTCGAGAAAGATGCGCCGGCCGTTCCGTCGGTCACGGCGATGATCGCGATGGTCATGAACAGAGCCAGGAACAGGACCTGGCACATCATCATGAAGGCGCTGACCTTCGTCGTGTTGGCCACGCCAAACAAGTTCGCCGCGCCGTTGCAGACGAGAAGAATGCCGAGCCAAACCCATTTCGGGATCGCCGGAACGACGGAGGTGAGCGCGATGGCGCTGAGCAGATACATCAGCGCGGGAACAAGCAGATAGTCGAGGAGGATCGCCCATCCGGCGATGAAGCCGGCGATCGGGCCCAGGGAGCGCGAGGCGTAGGCGTAGACCGATCCCGCGATCGGAAACGCCCGCGCCATGGTGATATAGCTCCATGCCGTGAACAGCATGGCCGCGAGGCCCACCGCGTAGACCAGCGGCACCATGCCGGCGCTGGCGTTGAAGACGTAGCCAAAGACCGCTACGGGCGCGAGCGGCGAGATCATGGCCAGCCCATAGCCGACCAGATCCCGCAATTTGAGGCTGCGCTTCAGTTCCTGTTTGTAGCCGAACGATTCAAGTGAAGCGGTGGCGGAACCCTGGGGCGCGCAAGCATCCATATCACAGCCTTTCGTATGAGGCGCCGCCGCATACGTTCCCTGGCGCGAGGCGCCATAGTAGCCATGAAACAGGGACGCTGAGAACCAGGGGCTATTGCGGACGGCGGAACAGGCCCACGTAGACCGCCTTGCCGAGGATGTGACCGTTCATGGCCTGATAGACCTTGGTGCGGGTTTCCCACGCGTCGGCGCCGGCGGCCACGTCGATCTTCGTATCCAGGGCGAACAGCTCGAAGGTGTAGTGATGCAAGGGGCCGGTCGCCGGCGCGCCCGGGCCGCGGTACACCGCGCCGCTGGCGCTGATCTGCTGCGAGCCGTCGGCGAGTTTTTCGCCCTTCGGCACGCCTTCCGGCATGCCCTTGGCCGTGCCGGGGATTCCCCACACCAGCCAGTGCACCTGATCCTCGGTGGTCTTGTTGCGGGCGACGTCGGGGTCGCGCATGTGCAGAACGAAGCTCTGCGTGCCTTCCGGAACGTTGGTCCAGGCGAGCGCCGGGGAAATCTGCTCGCCCGCTTGTGTGTGCTTCACCGGGATCTGCGTGCCGTCCGCGAAAGCGGTGGTCGTGAGTGTGAGGGGAGGACGCGCCGGCGCCGCCGGCGCGGGGGCCGGTTCGGCCGCGTTCGCCGCGAAACAGATCGGCATGACACTCAGAGCGAAAATGGCGCGAATCGTGCGGTGCATCATGTTGTCCTCCACCTTTGGGTCCTGGGGGCGAAATCATATTGGCGGATCATTGTTCCGAGCAAGATGTCGAGCAAGGCGCCCCGGTGCAAAATTGCGCTCTCCGACGAAACATGCTGTAAGTACGCCCACATTTGTAACAACGCTTTGTGCGGGGATTTAGGGCCGTGTTCGAAGCTCATGCGATCGACAGTTCCAACAAGACCGAGTTCTACCGTGAACTCGCCTCGCAGCTCGGCGGTTTACTCACCGGCGAGCGCGATCTGATCGCCAACGCCGCCAACACCTCGGCGCTGATTTCTCAGATGCTGCCGGACCTCAATTGGGCGGGCTTCTATTTCCTGCGCGCCAACGACGAGCTGGTGCTCGGCCCGTTCCAGGGCAAGGTCGCGTGCGTACGCATCCCGAAAGGCAAAGGCGTTTGCGGCGCGTCCGTACAGCGCCGCGCCTCCGTGCTGGTCGAAGACGTGTATGCGTTCCCGGGTCACATCGCATGTGACTCCGCCTCACGATCCGAACTGGTCGTGCCCCTGATCAAGGACGGAAGGGTTCTCGGCGTGATCGATCTCGACAGCCCTAATCCGTCGCGCTTCGATGCCGACGATCAAGCCGGCCTCGAGAAAGTCGCGGAAATTTTCCTGGCATCGACCGATTTCTAAAAACGAACGGGGCCGACGGTCTTTGAAGACCATCCGCCCCGTGTGTCGTCCGCACAAGAGTGCAGGCGCTGCGCCCTACGGCTTCTTGCGAACCGTAAAGCGGGTCAACTGCAGCTTCGGATCTTCCCATTCCGGCTTCAGCGACGACGCCTTCATGTAGTCGAAGTAGGCGCGGCGCACGTCGCCGAGCTCTTCATACGCGATGCCGCGATTGTAGTAGGCCTTTTCGAGTTCGAGCGCGCCGAGCTCGATGCCGCGATTGAGCGACGGCACGGCGTCGGCCCAACGCTTGAGCGCGACCATGCTGGCGCCGCGATTGATGTGCAGCTCGCCGATCTCGTTCTGATGGCGCAGGCCCTGTTCAAAGTCCTTGATCGCTTCGTTGAACATGCTTTGCGAGAAATAGATGACGCCGCGGTTGTTGTAGGTGCCCGCGAGATCGCGCGCGGTGAGATCGCCGGCGCTGATCGCGATGGAGCAGATATCGAGCGGCGCAACATCGATGCGCGAGCCCGTGATTTGCGCCGAGTAGGGTTCGTCAACCGCGCGCGCGGCTTCGTAGCACATCTGCGCAAAGCCGCCGCCGAGCACGATCACGGCCGCTTTGGCGTTCATCGGCAGGGACGCGCACAGGACGCTCCCCGCGATCATCATCAGTTTCCGGAAACCCATGTTTTCCTCCCAA
>JAYRTJ010000095.1:0-13299 GCA_041919675.1 Rhodospirillaceae bacterium
CAAGGCCGCGCAATGCTCGACACGATCGCGACACATCCCGCCACGGCACGCCATGTGTGCGGCCGCCTGGTGCGCCGCATTTTCGGCGACAGCATCCCCCTTCCCGCCTACGACCGCGCGGTGGCGGCGTTCCGCACGTTCCAGAATGCGCCGGACCAGATCGCGCAAGTGCTGCGCGCCATCGTCATGCATGGGGACGACATCTATGCGCATCCCGTCTCGAAGGTGCGCCGTCCGTACGAAAGAATCATCGCGCTTTTGCGTACGACCGATTCGGTTCTCACGGCCGGCACCACGGCGACGACGGCGCTCGATCGTCTGACCGACGGTCTGTTTGCCTGGCCCGCCCCGGACGGCCGTCCCGATTTCAACGCCTACTGGCTCGCGACCGGCGCCAACGTGGCGACGTGGAATCTGTTGTTCCAGGTTCCAAGCTGGCGCGAAGTCCAAACGAGCCTGACGGCGCAGACTCCGGCCGCGGCGGCAACGTCGCCGACGGCAACGGTTGAGTACTGGGTCCGGCGGATGATCGGCGACCTGCTGCCGGCGGAAAACATGAACGTGCTCATCGCCGATCAGGCGGGCTCCAACGGCGCGCCGACAGCGATCCGCGACAAACGCTCGGCGGCAACCATCGAGAACAACTATCGCCGCCTCGTCAGCTTGATCGCGACCACCGAAGCTTTCACGCTGCGCTAGGGGGCGCGGTTTCCACAAAAGAAAACCGGCCAGCCGCGAACGGGCTGGCCGGTTTTTTACTTCCGCGGACCTGCCGTTAGGCGGCCTTCGGATGTTCCTTCGCGGCGCTGCGGGTGTTGTAGAGATACCCAAGCACGATCACGACAATGACCGCGGCCTGGGCGAGCAGCGCGTAGAGCGACGGATAGACGCCGAGGATTTCGAACCGCGGGAAGTTCACCACGCTCGGCGGAAGCTGGCCGCCTTCCTGCAGCGCCGCGATCCCCTTGCCGGCCATCACGATGGCCAACAGAGCCACGAGCGCCGAGCTCCAGGCGAAGAACTGCGAGATCGGCAGACGCTTGCTCGTGCGCAGCATGACGGCGGTGATGACGGCAAGCACCGCGACACCGGCGAAGAAGCCGCCAACGATGGCGCCCACGTTCCCGCGCGCCCACAGCGCGATGTAGAAAAGGATGGTTTCGAAGACTTCGCGGTAGACCGCAACGAACGCTAGGCCGAACAGAAACCAGGCCGAGCTTTTGCTGAGCGCGGACGAAATCTGTTCCTTGAGATACGCCTGCCAACGTCCGGCGAGGCTCTTGCCGTGCATCCAGATGCCGACCGCGACCAGGATGATCGCCGCGAACAGCGCCGCGAAACCTTCGGTGAACTCGCGGCTGGCGCCGTCGATTTCAAAGAAATAGGCCGCAATCGCCCAGGTGATGAGGCCCGCCACCAGCGCCGCGGCCCAGCCGCCGTGCACGTAAGGCAGCACGTCGCGGCGATCGACCTTGCCGAGGAACCCGATCATCGCGACAACGACCAGCAGGGCTTCGACGCCTTCACGCACGAGAATGGTGAACGCACCGAGGAACGCCGCCGTGTCGTCGTCGGCCGACGGCGAGAGCGCCGTGTCGGTGGCGTCGAACAGACCGCGCAAAACGGCGGCCTGGGCGGCGACGTCCGCGACCGGAGCGGCAGCATTGATTCGCGTGCGGTATTCCCCCATCGCGGTTTCGACCTGCACCAGGAGGCCGGCATCGCGCGTGCGCAGCACGCCTTCCACCGGCTCAAAGCCGTCGAGATAGGAGGACAAGGCCAATTGGCCTGCGGCGCGGGCATCGCCGGCTTCGTAGGCTTTCACGCTTTCGGCGAGGCGCGCGCGCGCGATGGCGAGACCGCCTTCGGCGGCCGGGCGGTCCGCCACGCCCGGCGAAGAGCGCAAGTAAGCGGTGACCGCGCGCGCCTGGTCGGCGCCGACGGCGCCGGCGAGTTTTTCCTCGGTCGCGGCGGCGAGCGCCGCAAGGTCGGGAACGGCGCCGCGAACGGCGGCGCTGTCCTGCCAAAGCTTCTCGCCCTGGGCGCGGAGGTCCGGCGTCGCGGACATGTTGCCGATGTAGAAGGCCAGCGCCCAACGCTGGTCGGCCGGCAGTTGTTCGAAGCTGGCCATGCCCGTGTCGGCGACACCTTGCGTGATCACTTCATAGAGCGCGAACGGGCTGCGCACGCGCGCGCGGTCGTGGTCGGTGAAGGCGATGGGCGGCGGATCGAGGTGCGCGCCGGCTTCGCCGTCGCCGCGGCCTTGAAGGCCGTGGCAGGCGGCGCAGTTGTCGGCGTAGAGCGCTTGCACGCCGCCGAGGTCCGGCGCCTTCGCCGGCGCGGACGGCACCGGGTAGAGCGAGACAAGCGCGGCGCTCAGGGTATTGGCGAGACGCGCGACGTCCGGCGGCGCGGCGCGGTTCGCGATCGCTTCCATCAGACCTTGCGCCTGGACGATCAGTCCGTCCTGTCCGCTCTTCGCGGGCAACATGGCGAGACGCGTGTGAACGGTGGCGGCGAATTCGGTCATTTCGGCATACTCGCCTTCGCTGATCACCGCGCCGTCTTGGACGGCGCCCACGTAGTCCACAGCGATGTAATCCACGAGCTGCCAAATCTGGCGCACATCAGCGACCGGATCGGCGACCGGAGCGGCGACCGGAGCGGAAAGCGCGGCCGCGGCCGGCGCGGCGCTGTCTTGCGCATGTGCCTGCGGCGCGAGACCCGCGCCCGCGCACAGCGCGATCAGAAAAGAAAACCGCCGAAAGAAAATCGTAGCCTGCGCCCGCATCGCATTGATCCTTAATGTGCCCACAACCAGCATATGCCGGTGTATTGCAATTAAGAATGGTTCGCAAGATTATTCGATGCGCGCCGGGCGTTCCTGCGGAGAAATTCGCCGGACACTCCGCGCGAGAAGTCCGGCGTTATACGAAAATCGCGGGTAACTTTTAGGACGCGGTGCGGCGTGCGTCGCGCTCCGGCTTCTTGGCGGACGCTTGCAGACCCCCGACGGCGTTCTGCACCTTGCCGACGGCCTTGGCGGCCTTGCCTTCCACGACCATCTTCTGATCGCCGACGGCTTTGCCGACCTTTTCCTTCGCACGGCCCGCGACGGTTTTCGCCGCGCCCGCAATACGGTTCTTATTCACGCACACCACCTTTCACATGCGAGACAACAATCACGGGACGCCCTGTGCCGAGATCCGCCGCGGCTGTACGCGCGAGCGGCTGACGCGAGGTCACGGCGATCCCGGCAACCGGTGCAGCAGCCGCATCATCGATCAGCAGATCCAGCGCGCGCGCCGGTGAAGCGTGCGGCACATAGCGCTGCATAAGGGACTTCGGCGGACCAAGCGGGGGCGGACCAAGCGGGGGCGGACCAAGCGTGACGGGTGAAGCGATTTCCGATTCATCGCCGAGAGAAACGTAAGACTGCGCACCGGCGGCGGATGAGATCAAAAGCGGAAAAGCGCAGGCGGCGGCACACATGAAAAAGCGGAACATAACAAACTCATATACAAGAGAAGCGGAGTATCCGATTGCAGACAAAACGAAGACTCAGCCCGCGAGGTTCCACGGCAAGGCTGCAAAAACCCAACAGAATTGGGCAAAACCGTGGCAGCGCGCCGCGCGTCCGGTTCAATGTTTGAGCGGGATGGGACGGCCGTCGCGGAAAGCGGCGACGCCGGTGGCCGCACCGTGCGACTGTTTCATGATCACGACGGGACTGGAGCCGTATTTGGACGAAAAGCGCGCGACGACGCGCGCGCGTTCTTCATCCGGGGCGGCGCAGAACCACTCGAGATGACCGTCTTGCTGTTCGAGGAATAATGCGTACATGGCGCGCCCGGCAAACAATCACGGCCGACATCACGGCGAGGATGCTGAATCAACGCCGCCATGCCTGCGAAAGTTGCGGGGATGCACGCACATGCCCCAATGTTGCCAAGGTTGCCGCCCGAACCAAATTCGCGCGGATGCGTTAGTGATGCATGATCGGCGAACCCGACTTCCACGCTCTCAAACTCGACAACCCGTTCTCGGGCCGGATCGCCAAGCCGTTCGACGCGCCGTTCTCCCAGCAGCGCGAATTGTCGTACCGCTGCGGGTGCTGCGGCCAGCGGGTGAATGCGCGCGATCTGGGCCAGGTGTTTCACCACGAAACCCCGGGCCATCAGCCGATCCCGCCGCAGCTCGTGAGCTGAGGCGAGTCGCGCGCTCCGGCGCCGCTCCGCTCTCCTGCACAGCCCGCGCAACGCGGTTGCGCGGCAAAAATCTTGAAAGCGCTGCGGGAACCTTTCCTTTTCGCCGCGCGTTCATGTGGCGGAGGGATATCGCCCAGTACACGCGCTTATTGTATTGGCGCAACACTCTGAGAAATAAGTCAAAAATACGCGTTTGCAGCCTTGCGGCGTGACGCTCCTGTCGCCATGGTTGCAACCGTGCGATCCCCCCTTCGCACACGCTTTATCGGAGAATAAGCATGAAAAGACTATCCGTCGCGCTCATGGCCGCCGCAGCCAGTGTCGCGATCTCGACCTCGGCGCACGCCGTCGATCCGGGCGGTTACTTCTCGCTCGGCGCCGGCATCAACATGACCCAGAAAGACCGCGTCAATCTGACGGGCCTCCCGACGTCGACCACCGGCGCGAAGATGTCGTTCGACAACGGCTGGCTCGGCAACATCGCCGGCGGCTACAAAATGGATTCCGGCTTCCGCCTTGAAATGGAATTCGGCTATCGCAACGCCGGCATCAAGGGCGTGCAGGCCGTTCCGGCGGGCGGCAAAGCCAAGACCTGGGACATCGGCCTCAACGGCCTTTATGACTTCCAGAAAATGGGCGGCGTCGTGACGCCGTACATCGGCGCCGGTATCGGTTACGCCGAAACCAAGCTGAAGAACGTCAACAGCCTGGGCGCGCTGTACAACAACACCGACACGCACCTGCAGTGGCAGGCGATCGCCGGCGTTGAAGGCCCGATCGGCGAACGCGCCGCGTGGTTCATCGACTACCGCTACATCGCGGTGCCGAATCTCTCGTTTGCCTCAACCGGCGCCGAGCAGATGACGGACTTCGACAACAAGAGCCACAACATCCTGTTCGGCGTGCGCTTCTCGTTCGCGAAGCCGGCTCCGGCCCCCGCCCCGGCTCCGGCTGCGGCTCCGCCGCCGCCCCCGCCGCCGCCTCCCCCGCCGCCGCCGCCGCCTCCTCCGCCGCCGGTGCCGCAGAAGTTCCTGGTGTTCTTCGACTTCGACCGCTCGAACATTCGCGCGGACGCCCAGAAGATCATCACGGAAGCGGCCGCTTACGCGAAGAAGAACGGCAAGGTCCGCATCTCCACGACCGGTCACGCCGATACGTCGGGTACGCCGACGTATAACCTGGCGCTGTCCGAACGCCGTGCCCGCGCGGTGAAGGCCGAACTGATCAAGCAGGGCTTCAAGGACGCGGAAGTCGTCGTGATGTTCAAAGGCGAGTCCGAGCCGCTCGTTCAAACCGGTGACGGTGTGAAAGAGCCTCAGAACCGCCGCGTTGAAATCGTGATGGACTAGGCTGACTCTCCCCGCGCTCCCGTCCAGACGGGAGCGCGGGACGCTCTTAAAAGGCGCCGGGTTTCAAGACCGGTGCCTTAAACCGCTCGGCCACCCTTCCCGCGTGCGCGGCAGAATATAGAATAACCTATATTCTACAAGCATTTTATGCCATTCTGTGTCCCTGAAATTCTGACCGCCCGGAACCAGATTTTTCCGCTGCGGGACAATTGCGGGACAGTGAGATGGCAACCATCACTCAGAGAACCGACCGCGCGGGACATTGCATCGGTTGGCAAGCCAAGATCAGGCGGAAGGGGTATCCCACGGAAAGCCGCTCTTTCGCAACCAAGCGTGAAGCGGAAGCCTGGGCGCGCGGTCTTGAGGGCGAAATGGACCAGGGCGTTTTCGTGAGCCGCCGCGAAGCCGAATCAACTACGCTGACAGAAGCCCTCGACCGCTACGAGCGCGAAATCACGCCGCGCAAGAAGGGCGCGAGCCAGGAAAAGCATCGGCTCAACCTCTGGCGCAACAGCACGCTGGCCACGCGCTCACTAGCCGCCATTCGTGGTAGCGATCTCGCTAAGTGGCGTGATGCACGCTTAAAGGCGAAAAAGGCCCCCGCCACGGTCAATCACGACCTGATGTTGCTTTCCAGTCTGTTCACGACCGCCCGCCGCGAGTGGGGTATGGAGTCCCTTCCCAACCCAGTCGAAGCCATCAAAGTCCCAAGCCTCGGCCCGCCGCGCGAACGGCGCTTTCGGGACGACGAGGAAAAGCGACTCATGACCGCCTTGGACAAGTCCAGATTCTGGTGGACGAAACCTATCGTGCAACTCGCCATTGAAACGAGCATGCGCCAAGGCGAAATCCTGGGGCTCGAATGGGAGCGCGTCGATCTCAAGAAGCGCGTTGCGCGTTTGGTAGATACGAAAAACGGCACCGCGCGCGAAGTGCCACTTTCGAGTACGGCCATTGCTGTACTGGAGGAAATCCCGCGCGCCATCAAAGGCCGAGTGTTTCCCGTTGCGAAGGAAGCCCTCATAAAGTCCTTTAACGCCGCTTGCGCGACCGCTGAGATTAAGGGGCTGCGCTTCCATGACCTGCGCCATGAAGCCCTCTCTCGGCTCTCCGAGCGCGGATTTGGCGTATTGGAACTCGCGACTATCGCGGGGCACCGAACGCTCAACATGGTGCGGCGTTACGTGCAACTTAGAGCCGAAGATTTGGCGAAGCGGATAGGGTAACACCCTGTTGCTATCTAATATTATTAGATAATATAATACCGCATTCTATGGAGTTGGCATTATGGCCTCAATGAGCGTTTCCCTGCCTGACCGCATGCGCGGCTTCGTCCGTAATCGTGTGAAGTCGGGTGAGTATCACAACGAAAGCGAATACATCCGCGACCTCATCCGGCGCGACGAGGAGCGCCTACGCTCGGACGAGCTACTTCTGCGCGATCTCCGGGCCGCGGAGAAAACGGGCGTCAGCGCCCGTAGCCTTGGCGATATCGCCCGCGCGGTGAAACGCACGGCGAAGAAAGCCTGAGCTAGGTGTCCCGCTACCGGCTAACGCGACAAGCGGATCGTAAGCTGGAAGCGATCTACCGCTACACATTCGAGAATTTCGGCGCGATTCAGGCCGACGCCTATTTTGCGGCACTCGAAGAAACGTTTGGGCTGCTCGCCGAGCGCCCGCACCTGGGACGGACTTTCCACGAATACCGCCGCTTCGAGCATGAGTCCCACGTCATTTTCTACCGTCCGCGACGCGGCGGAATTTTGGTCGTGGATATTTTCCATCAACGCGAAAACGCGGACAAAATCCGCAATACTTAATCCCGAAGCGTTCAGCGGTACTGCATTTCACGCGCGGCGTATGTCAGGACCGCACGAATGTCGGCGGCTTCTAGGTAGGGATAGTCGGAAAGAATCTGTTCTTCGGTCATCCCGCCCGCCAGCATTTCTAGAACGTCCGCCACACGGACGCACATCCCTCGAATACAGGGATGGGAATGGCATTGGTCCGGATGGATGGTGATGCGAGACAGATAATTGGTCATTCCGAAACGATACACCCTTGTCCAGTCGTCCGCTATGCGCGGGCCAGCTCCCGCATTTTCCGGCTGCGACGGTGACGAATAGGTCGCGGACGGAGGTCGGTTTCCGGTCTCTCAACGGCGGCAGCGTTTGCGGGCTGCGATGAAGCCGCATCCGTAAGGCCGCTTCGGTCGTCCGCAATACCTCCGCCAGGTCGGCCAGATCGAGCTGGCGTGGTAACGTGCCGATGTCGGATGCTTCAGACATTGCGAGCGCCAAAATTAGTTTGGCTTCTTGCCAGCCGATTTTTCAGCTTCGGCGTCGCCTACCGCCAAGCCCAATTCCAATTCGTCAACCAGCTCGCGGGAAGGACTGCGGGCGCCAGCAATTCGTTGCCCTACATGTTCCACGAATTTGGCGAACCGCTGGCGACCAATTCTATGAGCTTCCGCGCGCTCGGCGTCCGGCAGCATTCGGCCCGTAACGCCCAGGTCGTATTCCACGTAGAGGGCCATGGTCTCCAGGAGGACTTCCTGGCTCCGCGCGATCTGCGCGACGCCGGCGGTAAGTTTGTTCATGCGCGCTTCAATGCGCGGGTCGACATACGCTCGCCCACCGCGCTCCATGTATTCCCTGAGTGCCGCCTCCGCGATTGCCGATTTCGATGAACCTGGCTTTGCGGCCAGGTCGTTGAGCCATTTGCTCAACTCCGGATCGAGCCGAAATTCTAAACGCCTTTTCATTGTCCGCCTCGCTGTTGTGGGGCGCGGAAATATTCACGCGCCAAGGGGCGTTATCTCGGATAAAGCGACGCGGTGCGCAATCCGGGCTACGTTGCATCTTGTTGCACCACGTTGCACCTTGTTGTATCGGCTTGCAGCTTCTTGCATCCGCTTGCACTGGAATCGGGGTTGCGTGCGCGACACCGGCGACAATTTCACGGCGCTATAAGGATTTAGCGAAGTGATGCCGAGAAGGCCAAAACGATACCGGCTAAATCGCGATGTGCAGACAGTGGCTTAGGTGCAAAGCACCGGCACTGCTTTTATCTTGCCCTGCGGGGCTAGTCTGCACATCGGGCTCTCACACATCATCCAATTAGTGAAAGACTGTGTGCGCGGCATACAAAAGAAAGAGGCTCGGCAAGAAAAATAGGCGGCTCGGCGTCGCTCAATCGCCGCGACTGGCTAGTACATCCTACTACCCATACACTACTATAAGTTTAGTTTAGGAGCCGTTGGGGGTTGGAGTTGCTTCCACAAACAAAGAAAACTTTCCTTTGGTATGGCGTTGGAATTGGGGTTCGGATCGCGGCCACAGCGCCCTTTCTGCAAAGGATTGCAGAAGCTCCTTCCAAGGACTTATTTGCGGGCTATTTTGTTTTTTTACTGCTTGCCGCACCGATTATTGCCTGGGCGTATGCAGTTAGTTTTCTCATCCAACTGCTGATCATTGACGGCATAAAGCCGCTAAAATTCACCGCCAGTACGGCGCTTCTCATCTTCTTATTGAGCCCTTTTTCATATTACGGGACTCTTTCTTTGCTTTACCCCGGAATGGCGCTCGGGATGGTGGGATTTGCCATTGCCACAAAGGGATCAATCTTTGGATTGCTTGGATTCGCATGGATGTTCATTGGTACTCCGCTGCTGGTCGCGGCGCTTTTTGGATTGTTTTTGTCCGTTGTTTTAGGCGTTGCGCTGCGCTTGCCTAGCGATGAGCGGCGTCAAATGCGGTGGATTGGGTTGCGCGGAGCCGTAACTGCGGCAGCACTCCTCGGACTGTCACCGCTTCTTTCCGCGCTTCTTCCGAACGAGTATGGCAGGTGGCTGGTCGCTCTTCTTGCCGTCGTTATTCCGTTTATTCCGCATCAAATATGGGTGTGGCAAGCGATCAGAGAACGCGTCCCAATCGCTTTTTCCAACATGTCGGAAGTCGCGTTTTTTGGAAGGAATGTGAGAATTCCGAAGTACGCTGCAACAGGTATTGCGGCTACTGCGATTGTCGTGATGAACGTTCTGGCGTTCGACTTATATGGCGTAGCAACAAACCCAACAAAGAAACTTGCGCTGCCTCTCTCTGGATTGCGCCGACTACCTGTCGATCCCGTTCCCGTCGAAATGGGATCTCTCGCGTTTAGCATTCCGAGAAGCTATTTTACATCGCTCTATACGCCCGACGAGACGAAAGAGGAGCGAGAGATTAGCCTTCAAGTCCTGTTGCCCAATTTTGAGCCTCGTACTCCAGCCAATTCCAAGGAATTCGATCGGGGCGGCTGGCACAATCAAATTAGAATGCTCATCAGCTACAAAAGGCCCCTTCGCCGCATGCCTGATCTCTTCAACTCCTCGTACACATCACAATATCGAAGCTCGGTGCAGGACTTCGAGTTCGGGTACAAAGGCTTCAAGAATTTGGGTTTCGACAATCTGTTTAAAGGAAGCGAGTCAGCGCCCACGGACTTCATTCAATGCAGTCCGATCATGGAAGGCAGGTCTCCATCCTGTCAGCGATACATTTGGATATCGCCTGACGTGCATATCCAATACAGCTTGTCGCGAGACCACTTGGAACATGTTGGCGAAATTGAGGATCGTATCATTGAATTGCTCAGTCAATTTCAGCGACGCGGCCCCGCTCTTGCCAGGATGGAATAGCGGTAGCCTGTCGCGGCGTCTGAGCGACGCCGAGCCGCTGCAACTTTCCTTGCCGAGCAAATTTTTGCGGGACAATTGCGGGACAGTGCGAGTGAAATCGGGTGAAATTGGCCGACTTCCGCTGTAGCTCTAAGTGATTGAAACGCCTTATTTTACGGGCGTAAGTGCTTGTTCTGAAAAAGCACCTGAACGCTTTTCAAGACCGGTGCCTTTTTGCTTTCAAGCCGTAGTGACATTCCCGTAACCGGCGAAAGTGGAAACAAAAAGCCCCGTACCCGCGTTCTGTGTGTCGAAGTCTTCCGACCGCCTTCCGCTCGTGGGACAGCCGGCGCGGTGAAGAGGAGATGAGACAAAAAACCGAGGCGCGAAACCAATGCCGTTTCAGGTCACACACACCACAACCCCGGAGCAGGCCATCGACATGGCCTATGAACTTGGCATGTCGCTGCGCGCGACGGGATGGCCCCGCTCGCGCGAGCAATACGCGCGCGATCTGTGGGTGGACTATGAGTTCAGGAACGATCCTTTGCGTCCGTTTCTGAACGCGGGATTCACGGCCGGATACACGGGCCGGCGCAAACCGACGTCCAAGGATCTTCATTGAAGCGCGCCGTTACTTGGCGTCATGGGGCAGCGCGGTTTCGATCTGCTTCGCTTTCGTGAGGTGATCCTTCACGTTCACCGTCATGTTGCCGGCGAACTTCTGGAAGGCGTCGGCGCCGGTTTTCGCAAACGCGGCGTGAAGATCGAGCGCTTCTTCATGCCCGGCGATCTGCATGCTCATGTACATCCTGTTGAAGTCTTCCATGCCCACGTTCATGAGCTTGTCGAGCATCGCCTGCTTCCCGGCATCAAGCGCGGTGGGCGGCTTCACCTCCACCTTCGCCTTCTCGAGCTCCATCTTCAGCCTGTTGGCGGAATCGGTGTGCTCGGACACCATCTGCTGGGCGAACCGGCGAATCGCCGGATCCAGCGAACGCTGAAGCGCGAGCCGGCTTGCCTTCACCTCGAACAAGTCCGAGGCCGACGCCTCCTCGACGTATTTCATGAGATCGACGGTATGGGGCTTGGGATCTTGCTTGGCCGTCTGGGCGGCGGCCGGCGCAGCGAGAAGCGCGGCCACGGCGAGCGCGAGCATGCGGTTCATGGGTCTCTCCGTCGAAGGACGATATCTGACAGCGAAACGGAGGCGCGGCTTGGTTGGTTCCTTCACGAGATGTAACGCGCACGCCGCCAAACCCAAACGCGAAAAAAACGCCGCCGGCAATAAACCGGCGGCGTCTTCGCACCATCGATTGCCGGATTTAATTGATGTCCACGATGATATCCGGGTCCTTATCCGGGACAATTACGGTCGTCCCGGTCACCGGGGCCGCCGGCACGGCGACCGCCGGCTGAATGATGCGCGTTTCGCGCGTCGTACAGGCGGATACGGCGAGCGCGCCAGTGACCGCAATGGCGACAATGCTCAGGGTCTTTTTCATAACCAATCTCCTCATCTCATCGCTCCCAGCCGCTCGGTTGCGAAAATTAGAACGCGGGGATCATGCCGGTTTCGGGGCAAGATTGAGGACGCGTGCCGTCATGATTGATGCACGCGATGCGTTATTGCGGCACGCGATGCGTTCGCGCCGCACGAATCGAATCGCGGCGTGCGCAGTTGAGATGAGATCCGATCGACGCGCTTAAGCTTTTTTCGTGGCGACTTCGCGATCGAGCAGCGTGCGTTTACGCGCGACTCCCCAGCGGTATCCCGACAAAGCGCCGCCCTTGCGCACCACGCGGTGACACGGGATGGCGACCGCGATGGTGTTCGCGGCACACGCGCTTGCAACGGCGCGCACCGCCGCGGGCGCGCCGATCTTGGCGGCGAGTTCCGCGTAGGTGACGCTGCGGCCCGCGGGGATCTTGCGCAGCGCCCGCCAGACGCGTTCCTGGAACGCGGTGCCTTGCACATCGAGGGGCAAGTCGAGCCCGACGCCGGGTCTCTCAACAAAAGCGATGACCTTGGCCACGGTGCTTTCGAACGCCGCGTCGCCGCCGATCAATTGCGCCTTTGGGAAGCGCTCCTCCAGCTCGCGCAGAAGCGCTTCGGGATTGTCGCCGAGAGAAATCGCGCAGATGCCTTTTTCGCTCGCCGCGACCAGGATAGCGCCGAGCGAACATTCGGCGAGCGCGAAGCGGATTTGCGCGCCGGGTCCGCCGCGCCGGTAATCGCCGGGTTTCATGCCGAGGATTTCCGCCGACTTCTCATAGAAGCGGCTGGACGCGTTGAAGCCCGCGTCGAAAGCAGCGGCGGTCACCGATGCGCTGCGCGGCAGGCGCGCACGGACTTCGCGCGCGCGGTGGGCCTGGGCATAGGCTTTCGGCGTCAGGCCCGTCACCGCTTTAAAGAGCCGGTGAAAATGGAACGTGCTGAGGCCGACGGTCTTGGCGAGTGCGGCGGTGGACGGCGAGGCTTCGCCGTCTTCGATCATGCGGCAGGCCCAGGCGACCGTCGCGCTTTGCGCGGCGGCGCGCGAAGGACCCGCCGGCTTGCAGCGTTTACAGGCGCGGAAGCCCGCGGCCTCGGCGTCGCGCGGCGTGGCATGGAAGCTGACGTTGCGCGGATTGGCGAGGCGCGCGGCGCAGGAGGGCCGGCAGTAAACGCCGGTCGTCTTCACGGCATAATAAAAGCTGCCGTCCGCGCGCGGGTCTTTCGCGACGACAGCCGCCCAGCGCGGGTCCTGTTCGGTCGGGGTGACAGCGGATTTGCGAAGAGCGCTCATGGGCTTTCCTTTTAGCACGTTCCGGACATGCGGGAAAAATGGCAGCGCCGGAACGCTCCCGCATCCCGCTGCTTGCTCTCGAATCGGGAAAATTCGCCGCCGGCCCGGCCGGCATCGACATGTCATGGCGGAGGCGGAACGGAGCCGCTAAGGTCGGGACTCTTCGGGGGCTTTCCATGACCGGCGCGGCGGGCGCATCCACCACACCAGGCGACGACGGCTTCTACCTGCCGGCCGACGATGCGCGGCATGCGCAGATCTGGCTGCCGTGGCCGCGCGAACCCGGCCTTCAAAAA
>JAYRTJ010000096.1:0-13297 GCA_041919675.1 Rhodospirillaceae bacterium
GCGCCGTCGGAGCAGCTCATCAAACCAAGGGTCAGGACGCAGGCAATGCCGCCCATCAGCGCGCGGCTGAAGACACCTCTGGCGACGGAACGATCGGAAACAGACTTCAAGAAACTCTCCCTTTGCTCACGCATGCGCCTCTCGCGCTCGCCGTTGACCGCGGCGTTTGGGCATCCCGGGCCCGCAAGAAACGGCACAACGGCTGCCCGGCAACCCGCCGCGCAGCCTACTCCTCGCAACATCACACACTAATATACGCCAGCCGAGGCAGACCATCACGCCGTTTTTGGAAACGGATGTTGTCCGCCAAAGGTTTACGAGCCGAACCTTCTCTCAAAACTCTCATGGGCATCAATCTTTTGGCCGCATTCCGCCTGATTTTCGCTCATAATTTAGAATAATTATAATTTATACAGCCGTCGCCCCTCTTTGTCACGTTGACGCGATCCGCCCATTGCAGGCGGGAAAGCCATGCCCTACAGCAGCCCGGCAGCTTCGACTCGGATGATGAAATGACTCACGGCCTCGGCGAACCGGCGGAAGACCTCCTCGATACGGCGTGGCAGGCCCTCAAGGCGGGCCGGACCGGGGACGCGGACGTCCTTTACGACCGCGCCGCTCTCCTGCGTCCGCACCGGCAGTTGCGCGCGTACTGGCCCCTCGCCCTGACGAGCCCCGGCGCCGCCGGCGAGGAGTGGGCGAGCGCCGATCTCAAGCGCGCGGATCTGCACATCAACTATCTGCAAGACGCACGCGCGGCCGAAATTCTGAAAAGCATCTCCACGCCGTCCGTCCGGTCTCAAGTGATGCTCGGCCACGCGCGGCTCGCCATGAACCGCGGCGCCGCGTCGGACGCGCTTGCGCTCGCGAATCAAGCCCGCGCGCTGACACCGGATTCGTCCTACGCCGCGATCATCCAGGGGACCGCCCTGCTGGCGTCGGGACGCCCGCAGGACGCCATCGCGCCCTTGACCAAGGCGGCGAACGCCGGGCGCGGCGGCGCGTGGTTTTTGCTGGGGTTGGTTTATCAGCGCCTGCAAAATGCGCGCGAATCGGTGGCCGCCTACCGCAAGGCCTACGCTTTCGACCGCGAAGACTTTGGGCCGGCCAACAACCTCATGTCCGCGCTGATGGAAGCGCGCGACTATGCCGGCGCGGTCGATCACGCCGACAATCTCCTCGCGACAAAACCGGGCCATACGACGTCCCTCGCCTATAAGTACATCGCGCTTGCCGAACTCGGCCGGCATGACGAGTTGCGGCCGTTCACCGACTACGATGCGCTCGTCACCCGCGAGCGGCTTTCGCCCCCTGCGGGATATAGGGATCAAGCGGATTTCCATGCCGCGCTCGCGCGCGAAATCGGCGCCGAGCCGACGCTGGCCTATGAGCGCAATACCACGCGCTTCGGCTACCAAACCGACGACATCGGTTTCAGCACATCGCCGGCGATCCGGGCGCTGAACGCCATGCTGACGGCGGCCGTCCAGCGCCGCGCGGATCGCGCGCGCCGTTCACCGTCGCATGACTTCGACAAAGCGGCGCCCAACGACTTCCGCCTCTATTCCTGGGGCGTGATCATCCGCGAAAAAGGCCACCAGGCGCCGCACTTCCATCCGCACGGCTGGCTTTCAGGCGTCTATTACGTCGCGGTTCCGGACGACATCACCGAAAACGATCCCGCGCGCACCGGCTGGATCGAATTCGGACGCGGCGATGAACGCTGGAATAAGCCGACGACGCCGATGCCGACGCGCCAGCTGCTGCCGGAAACGGGCGTGCTGCTGACGTTCCCGTCGTACTTCTGGCACAGCACGCTCCCCTTGCGCACAAACAAGCCGCGCATCTCCTTCGCCTTCGACGTCATTCCGCTTTAGCGCTGCTGGCCGGCGGTTGCCGGCTTAGAAGAAGACGCCGGCGCCGTCGCGACCGGTCCGCCCGGCGCATGGATGATGAAGGTCTGCACCATCTTCGCCTGCAGCGAGGCCGAGATCGCGGTGTTCCGGCCGGTCTTCGGATCGGGATAGGCGTCCGCACGCTTGCGCAGGACCTTGTAGATCGAAGACGGCGTCGACTGGCCGTAGCTCTGGTGATGCGTGGATTCCGACTTCACCGTCTGCCAGTACCAGTTCTCCACATCCACATACCCCGCCATGATGCCGAGTGCGCTGTCCGGCTGCAGTTTGATTTGCATGCGCATGTCGTGGAACTTCTGCTCCGTCGGCAATTGGAACGACGACCACGGCACGACGGTGTAAGGCACGGGTTCCGTGATCAGCGTGCCGTCGACGATCTTGCCCTTGAAGTGCTGCACGTACTTATTGCCCCACTTCGTATCGATGCGCATGGAGCCGCCCGGCAGATACTTGCTCCCCGTCGCGTCGGTCAGCAGGTTGTCGAGCCCGCGGTACATGGTGACATCGACGCTGTCGTCGTCGGTCATGCTGTCGACATCGGTGAGTTCGAGCAGAACGCGGTTCCAGCGTTCTTCCATCACCGCCTTGTTGGCGTAGAAAGCCGTCGCCCCTTCGGGCGGACGCAGATTCACGATGCAGCCGATGACGCGGTACAACTCATTGTCGATGCCCGCCGTCTTGCCGTCGGGCGAAACGAAATCGTTGGCATCGGTTTTGCCGTCAAGATCGAGGCCGTAGGACGTCTTACCCGTCACTTCGTAAAACGGGAATTTGTCCGGCGTTTCGGCATCCGGGAACCAACCGGCGATCTCGAACGCCATGTGGGTGTCTTTCACGCTGCCGCCGTTCGGGTACAGCGCCTTGAACTGCTCACGCGGCCCCCAAGGATTGAGACCGGCGGCGCACTCTTCCTTGTTGTCGGCGGTCAGATACACCTGCCACTCGAAGTCCGTGACGATGTAGCCGATGGTGCCGTTCTCCGGAGCGTCGTCCTCGGCGGCCATGGCGGCGGCCGAAATAAAAGCGGCCGCGCCGGCCAGAAGAACCGCGCGCAGGGTGCGTGAGTGTTTGTGAGTCATGCCTGTCTCCATGAACGCTTAGTTGGCGCGGCCGTAGAAGTCGTCACGCAGCCAGAACGCGGTAAAGCCGTGACGCTGCGCGCGGTGTTCGCCAAGCCCGTCAGCCTCGATGTCGCCCGGCGCACGATCGCCGACGGCCGGGGACGGTTCGCCGTCAAACACATAGAGCGGGCGGTCGCGGTAAGCCCATACGCGCAACGCATCCTTCTCGCCGGCCTGTGCGCGTTTGCCCGTCAGGCGGTTGATTTCCATGATGCTGTAGGCGCGGCTATTGCTCTTGGCGCCGGCGGAGGCCTGCACCATCGGGAAACGGATCGCGCAGCGTTCCTGATTGCCGCCGCCGCACACCGCGATCCGGTAATCCTGCGGCGTATCGGGATGATCGCAGATCAGTTGATCGTCGGCGTCGTCATGGCAGAAGTAGACATAGATCGTGTGGCCCCGGCGGTCGGCGAGCACTTCCCCGCCCGGCGTCACTTGCCGCTTCAGATCGCTCGGGATCTCCGGCGCGCGTTGCGCGTAAACGAGGCTCCAGCCCGGCACATCGCTGCCGTCGACGCTGCGTCCGCGATAGCTGCGGAACGGCATGTCGGCGACGTGGGTATAGAGCGGCTTGCCGCGGAAGGCCCACTGGCGCACGCCGGGAGAACGTTCGACCAGGCTCCATTCGCCGAACGTCTTGGCGAACTCCGGCGCCAACATCGGCGACCATTCCCGCAAACATTCCGCGGCGCAGGTCGATTTGGAGGCCGTGTCCTTCGCGAACGTGTAAACCGACGCGTTCACCGTCGCCGTGACCAGAAGACGCCCGTTCACGGTCGAGATCACGTCGAAGCCCGGCGGCACCGCCGGCGGCGGGCCGACCGGATGACGCACGGCCGGGCGCGCGCTCACGCCTTCCGACATATCGCGATTGGTGCCGCCGACCGTATCGCCCGGCAGGCGGTCGAGCGCGGCGGTATACAGCGGCTGCTCGTCGTAGGCCCACTGCTTGTTGCCGTCTTCGCGGGTGACGATCGTCCACGCGCCCACGGGCTTTGCATTCCGATCGGCCAGGACGGGCGGCCACATATCGACGCAGCTTGGGCGCGTGTCGGCATCCGGCAGGCGCAGATCGGGCGGATACGGACTCATGTGCCCGCCCTCAGTCTTGAAAACCTCGCCCGTGCAGGTCGACTTGCCGCGCGGATCGCCCGAAGCGCCGACGCGCGCCGGCTTGTAGATCCATTTATAAAGCGTGCGGCCCTTGGCGTCGGCGAAGACATTGCCCTCGAGCTCCGTGTTCATGACCTGGAAGCCCGGCGGCATCGGCACGCGCGCGTAGTCCTCCTTGGCCTGATTCCCGGCGGCCTGCTTCCCGGCGGCCTGCTTCTCGGCGGCCTGCGCCAGGGGCGCCGCGAGCATCGCGGCGGCGGCGAAGATGATTGCCAAACGCATCGCCCGCTCCCTAAACCAGAATTTCGCCGATTTCTTTCGACGTCGTGTTGCTGAGCGTGCCCCACGACGGAATATCGAGGCCCAGCACCTTCATCATGGTGTAGCCGAGGCGCGTACCCGCCTCGCCGTTCCCCTGGATATGCAGACCCGTCTTGATCTTCCCGCCCGCGCGGCCGGCGGTGAACATCGGGATGTTATCGAGCGAGTGGATCTTGGCGTAGGAGATGTCCGACATCGCGTAGATGAGGCAATTGTCGAGCAATGTACCGTCGCCTTCCTTGACCCCCGCGAAGGTCGCGACGAATTCCGCCCAGTTCTCCATGGCGCGGCGGGTGAACCACGACACTTCGATCTGATACCCGAGCTTGGGATCGGTCGGCTCTTCGTGGGTCGCCGTGTGGTGCGGCTTCTCGTAACCCGCCTTCGTGGTCGCCGCGGTCTCGCCCGCATAGGCCATGTTGAAGACGCGTGTCTGATCGCAGGCCACGGCCATGGCCATGAGTTTGGTCATGACCTTGTGGCGCTCGCCGACCTTCACCGTGTCGAGGCCCGCGCTCGGCTCGCCCTTCACGTCACCGACACGCACGCAAGCTTCCAGCGGCGCCGGCCTGGTGAGCTGCAGATCGAACTGCTTCTCGAGATCGCGCAGGCTTGTGAAATACTGGTCGAGGCGTTCTTTGTCCTCGGACCCGGCGCGTTTCATCAGCGCATTGGTTTCATCCACCACGCCGGACAGCACGCTCTTGCGCACCATGGCGCGCGGATTGGGCTTGAACTCGGCCGCGTTCGGGTCCTGATAATCGGCGCCGAACATGTTCTGATAGAAGCGGATCGGCGAGAATTCCGGCGCGTTCACCGAGTTCGCGCTTTCATAGCTGTAGGAATCGCGCACATCGCCGGTGGAGGTGGCGCTCAAGGTCTGGAACCGCGTGGTGTTCCCGATCTTCTTGGCGACCGTGACGTCGATGGTTTCACCGGGACGCACCTGCGTCAGCGTCGGCGCCATACCGGTGCGCAAGATCACCCAACCGGTGTGGTGGCACATCAGCGGCGCGGCGTCCTTGAAGGTATTGAAGCGCGTGAACAGATTGATGTGCTTCTGCACCGGCGCGAGGGACTGGATTTCCTCCGGCAGATCGAAGTTCGCGCCGACCTTCTTGGGCGTGAAGATCGCGTCGTTCATGCCGAGGCCCCAGACCCAGGTGCCGAAGCGCACCGGCATGGGCGATCCGTCGGCAAGCGCATTGCCGTTGCCGTTCAGGAAAAGGTTCAGAAGCGGCAGGCCCACGCCGACAGCGCTTCCGCCCAGCACGCCCTTCAGGACACGGCGCCGATTGAAAGTGTTCATTGGCTTCTCCTCGCTCTAGTTCGACGCCGCGGCCGACTTTTGTTCGGCCGTCGCGGGTGGAGTCACATCGTAAAAAACAGGGCTGAGCACGATCGCGCGCATCAGGTCCGGGAACCGGTATCCATGGCGGGCGAATTCGGCGGTCAGGAAGTCGACCAGCGGCTTGTCGCGCGCATCGACCGCGGCTCCGGTGCCGTAGCTGTAGACGCGGCGCACGAGGCATCCGGGCAGCGACGGATGATTGCGAACCGTCAGGCTCAGGCCCGCGATGTCCGTGAAACCCTTGCCGTCGAGCGCGCCGCTGGCATCGATATCGACGCCCCGCTCCGCGCGCCGATAGATGCCCGCGCCGTCGAAGTTCTCGAGCGCGAGGCCGATCGGGTCGGTGATCTTGTGGCAGCCGGCGCAAACCGGGTTCTGCAGGTGAAAATTGACGCGGTCGCGCTGCGTGCGGTGCGCCGCCGCCGGATTTTCGAGCGCCGAGAAATCGACGTTCGGCGGCGGCAACGGAACCGGCTGGCACAGCAGCAGTTCACGCAGCGCCTTACCGCGGCGCGTCGGCGAGCTGCGCGCCGGATGGGCATGCTGCGCCAGGAAGCTGACTTGCGTCAGAAGCCCAACGCGCGGGCTGCCTTCCGGGAACCGGTATTCCGTCCAGCCCGGCTTCGCCGGCACGCGGTAGATCGCGCCCAGCGTCGGCGACATGAAGGTCGTGCGGGTCGTGAATAAATCGCGGTAATCGAGCTTCTTGGTGACGAGGTGGTCGTAAATGGTGCGCAGCGTCTGTTCGCGCGCATCCGCCAGCGTGGCGCCGGTTTCAGATGGGTAGGCGCTGGGGTCCTTCGCGAGGTTGGCGAAGGAATCAAAGCCCAGCATATCGTCGAAGAAACCGCGCACGCCGCCTTCCAGGCGCGGGCTTGCGATCATCATATCGACAACCCGCGCACGGCCCTTGGCGGTATCGAGCTCGCCGCTTTCCGCCGCCTTCAGCACCATGTCGTCGGGCGCGGCGTTCCACAGGAAGAAACTGAGCCGCGAGGCATAAGAATAGGCGTCAAGCCGCCGGCGGCCCGGATGCTCGGGATCCGGCTCGGTCCGGTCCTCGATGAACAGCACGTCCGGGCTGATCAGCATGCCTTCGATGACCGTCGCGATACCGGCATAGAAGTCGCCGAGCTGCATGGCCGCCTTGCCCGCCTGGTCCACCATTTGCGCCACCCGCGCGTCGCTTAAGGGACGCCGGTAAAGCAGACGCCCGGTCGAACGCAGGAACATCGCGGCGCAGGCGGCATCGGCCTTATCGGCGGCGGCGGGTTTGCACGGCATCAAGGCGTCACGGTGGGATGCAAGGCGAAGTTCGAGATTGCCGTCGTCGACAACCTGAGCGGCGACCTGGCGCGCCGCACGCTGGAATTTCTGGAGCTCGCCCGACGGCACGCCGGCTTTGGAAGCGCCCAGCGCCAAAAGCCCGTCCGTGCGCTGCATCGGCGCGAACTGGGCAATGACCTCGATGTCCTTTCCGAAAATGTTCGCGACGGTATTGAGATACTGCTGTTCGGTGATGAGGCGGCGCTGGGCCGGCGAACTCGCTTCGATCCCGGTGGGCACGGCGGCCAGTTCGGCGCCTTTGGGTGCGGTCACCGATTCAGCGCCGCTACAGCTTGCCAGAACCGCGCCGAGCAAAAGACAGGCCGTGCTTGCGGCCGTACGGAAGAGCTGCGCGGAGCGAAAAACTGGCTTCATAAGACCCTGATTTAAAAGCGATCGGGTCATACGGCGGCGAAGACCCCTCGAGCTTGAAAGAAGAACGCGGCTGGAAGGCCGTCTCAATGCAGACGCCGTATGATCTACTTTAGAAATTCTATCACACTTCAAGGAAATGGGCGTAGGCAAGAGCGCGCGAGCGAAGGATGGGACGAACGCCCCCACGCGCCTCTAAAGCTCTGATTCCTAATGTGAGTCGCGGGCGACCTTGGAGCCGCTCTTCCCCACCAGGAAGTCGAGATCGGCCCCCTTCTCCGCGCCCATGACATGATCGACGTAGAGCTTGGCGTAACCGCGCGCCGGGCCCGGCGGCGGCGTCCAAGCCTTGCGGCGCTCCGCCAATGTCGCGTCATCGACCTCCAGGTGGAGTTTACGCCCCGCGACGTCCAGTTCGATCATGTCGCCGTTCTTGACCAGCGCCAGCGGCCCGCCGGCGGCGGATTCCGGCGATGCATGTAAAACGACCGTGCCGTACGCCGTGCCGCTCATGCGCGCGTCCGAGATGCGCACCATGTCCGTGATGCCTTTGCGCAGGACTTTCGGCGGCAACGCCATGTTGCCGACTTCGGGCATGCCCGGATAACCTTTCGGGCCGCAGTTTTTCAGAACGAGCACGCATGTTTCATCGACGTCCAGGTTCTCGTCGCCGATGCGGGCGTTGAAGTCCTCGATATTCTCGAACACCACCGCGCGTCCGCGATGTTTGAACAGGCTCGGCGTGCCCGCCGACGGTTTGATCACCGCGCCGTTCGGCGCGAGATTGCCCTTGAGCACCGCGATACCCGCTTCGGGTTTAAAAGGCCGGTCGTAGGTATGGATCACCTCGCGGTTCCAGCATTCGGCGTTCCTGACGTTCTCGCCGATCGTCTTTCCGTTCACGGTCAGCGCGTCTTCGTGCAGCAGCTTCTTGGCCGCGAGTTCCTTCAGCACGACGGGCAATCCGCCGGCGTAATAGAAGTCTTCCATCAGGTGCTTGCCTGACGGCTGCAAGTTCACAAGGCACGAGACGTGCGAGCCGAGGTCGTCCCAGTCCTTCAAGTTGAATTCGACGCCGATGCGCGCGGCAAGCGCCAGCAAGTGGACCACCGCGTTGGTCGATCCGCCGATGGCGGCGTTCGTGCGCACCGCGTTCTCGAACGCCTTGCGCGTCAGGATTTGCGACATGCGCAAATCGTCGTGCACCATCTGAACGATGCGGCGGCCGGTGAGCTGCGCCTGGGTGTAGCGGCGCGAATCAACCGCCGGAATGGCCGCATTGCCCGGCAACCCCATGCCGAGCGCTTCAACCATGGACGCCATCGTCGACGCCGTGCCCATGGTCATGCAGTGACCTTTCGAGCGGCTCATGCCGCTTTCCGCCGCGAGGAATTCTTCGTCCGACATCTTGCCGGCGCGGACATCCTCGGACATCTGCCACACGCTCGTGCCGGACCCCAGCGGCTGGTTCTTGTAATAGCCCTTCAGCATCGGGCCGCCCGAAAGACCGATGGTCGGTAGGTCGACCGACGCGGCGCCCATCAGCAGCGACGGCGTGGTCTTGTCGCAGCCCATGAGCAGGACAACACCGTCCAGCGGGTTTCCGCGAATGGACTCTTCAACGTCCATGCTCGCGAGGTTGCGGAACAGCATCGCCGTCGGGCGCAGCATCGTCTCGCCCAGCGACATGACCGGGAATTCCAAAGGAAAACCGCCGGCTTCCCAGACACCGCGCTTCACCCATTCGGCGATCTCGCGGAAGTGTCCGTTGCAAGGCGTGGTTTCCGACCAGGTATTGCAAATGCCGATGACGGGGCGGCCGTCGAACAGATCGTGCGGATAACCTTGGTTCTTGAGCCAGGCGCGGTGGATGACGCCATGCATCCCCTTCGAGCCGAACCACTCCTGACTGCGAAGCTTCTTCTTCTCGGCCATCCCGCGTCCCACCTTTTACTTAAATGCCACCACGCGCTGCGTCTGCTCGCCCAGCTTGCCGATGCCCAGGCGCATGACGTCGCCGGGTTTTAAGAAGACTTGCGGCTTCTTGCCCATGCCGACGCCCGGCGGGGTTCCCGTGGTGATGAGATCGCCCGGCCACAAGGTGCACACTTTGCTGACGTAACTCACGATCTGCGCGACGTTGAAGATCATCGTGCGCGTATTGCCGGTCTGCATGCGCCGACCGTTCAGATCGAGCCACAGGTCCAGCGACTGCGGATCGCCGACTTCGTCCGCCGTCACGAGCCAAGGGCCGACGGGGCCGAAGGTATCGAAGCCCTTCCCCTTGTCCCAGGTCATGCCGCGTTCCATCTGCCATTCACGCTCGCTGACGTCGTTCACCAGCGCGTAGCCGGCAACATAATCGAGCGCGTCGCGTTCCGAGACATGGCGCGCCGTCTTGCCGATCACGATGCCGAGTTCGACTTCCCAGTCGCCCTTCTTGGCGTCCGGCGGCAGCATCACGTCGTCATTGGGCCCCGAAAGGCAGCTGATGGCCTTCGTGAAGACCACCGGTTCCGCGGGAATGGGAAGATTTGATTCCGCCGCGTGGTCGGCGTAATTGAGACCGATCGCGATGAACTTGCGGATGCCGTTGATCGGCACGCCGAGACGCGTGCCGGGCGCGACCGCCGGAAGCGACGACGCATCAAGCGCGGCCAGGTCCTTCAGCTTCGCGGCGCCGAGGGTATCGGGCGTGATGTCCGCGATGACCTTGCTGAGATCACGGATCACACCGCCGGCGTCGAGCAGACCCGGCTTTTCCCGATTCAACGGTCCGTGGCGCAAAAGCTTCATCGTGTCCTCCCCAACCCGATGACCGCCGGCGGCGGCCCTAGACTTTACCGATCCGCTCCATGACGCCGCGCAGCTCGGCGGTGCGGATCTCGTCGATGGGTTCCATCACCGGCTTGCAGGTATCGTGCTCGATCACGCCCATCCACTTGAGGGCGCGTTTGTAGCACTGCGGATATTGAAGCACGTTGGCGAAGGCGATCGAATTCAAGGGACCGACGAAGTCGTGGAAAATCTTGCGCGCCTTCTCGGTCTGGCCGGCCTGGATGAATTCGAACATGTCGCTTTGCTCGCGCGGCAGGATACAACTTGCGGCGGACGTCATGCCCTTCGCGCCGTACAGCAGCATCAGGTAGTTCATCTGATCGTGGCCGGCCCACGCCTGCAGCCTGCCGTCGGTGGCCGCGGCATAGAGCGCGATCTTGCCGGGATACGGCAGGAACAGTTTCGAGCAATGCAGCGTCGGAATGTTTTCCGCCATGCGCTTTAAAAGCGGCAGCGAAAGTTCGATGCCGGCGCCGCCGTCGTACACCATCAGCGGCAAGTCGCTCGCTTTGCCGATTTCTTGCACGTGCCGGAAAATGCCTTCCGCGCCGTGCGGATGGTAATAAGGCGCCGTGGTGAAAATGTAGTCCGCGCCGTTGGCCGCGGCGTGTCTGGCCATCGCGACGCTGGTGTCGCTGGCGGAATCGATGACGCCGATGCCGACCGGCACGCGGCCATTGGTGTGTTTGATGACGACTTCGGCGAATTGCCTGCGCTCGTCGTCCGGAAGGCAGAACACTTCACCGGTGCTGCCCAGCGCGAGGATGCCGTGCACGCCCTTGGCGATGACGTAGTCCACGAGGCTTTTGGCGGACTCGACATCGATGCCGCCCTTCGGGTCGAGCGGCGTGACGAGCAGCACGTGGTTTCCGAAAAGCTTTGCCTTTCTCTCGGCCAACGTCGGCATGGGCGACATCCTGAAATGAAAAAGAGGTCCCCGCTGAATAGCGGAGCGCCGGGGAAAAGTCCAAGCCCGCGAACAGGCCCGGAATCACGGTTGGCGAGGTTAATCCTGATCGAACAGGGAGCCGAAACGCTCCCAGACCTGTTCGATATGGCGGCGCATGGCGTCTTCGGCCGCCTTGCGGTCGCGGGCGGCAAGGCTGCGGATGATCTCGTTGTGCTCGTCGAGGGCTTCCGCGGTCACCTTGGGATGATGCGGCAGGCGGAACAAGTGCAGATGGATATGAAGCTTCGCGAGCGTTTCACGCATCAAGCTGTTTCCGGCCGCCGCCGCGATCCGGTCGTGAAGCGCGGCGTCCTGGCGGACGAATTGACCATAGCTCGCGCCGCCGTCGTCGAACTTCGGGCTGAGCATCGCGCCGGCATAGTTCTCGAGCGAAGCCACGCCTTGGTCGTCGATGATCTCGGCGGCCTTGCCGGCGAGATAAGGCTCGAGGCGCAGGCGCAGCTCGCACAGCTCGTCGAACTCCCGCTTGCCGAGTTGCGGCGCGGCCGTGTAGCCGATGAATTGAATTTTAGTGACGAGGCCGTAAGCCTCCAAGTGACCGAGCGCTTCGCGGATCGGCGTCTGTGAGACGCCAAATTCACGCGCAAGATCGTCGATATTGATCGGCCCGCCCGGGGGGATCTTCAAGGACATCAACTGTCCAAGGATCGCATCGTAAACTTCATCGGCAAGGCGCTGGGGACGGCCAAGCGTACCGGCCTGTCTTTGAGGCAATTCCGAAGTCTTCAGCCGCCGCATGTTCCGCTACCCTCTCGTGACCGGCCGACAAGCTTAGCGCAATTCCGGCGTCATCTTGAAGCCCGGTGGCGGCTGAGGCGCGCGCCCGCAGGAGCGTTCCCCGCGCACGAATCTTACCCGGCGGCGGCCGGCGTCCTCAAGAGATACGGGAGGCCGGATTTTCCGACCTCCCGCGCCTCGCATTACATCTTGAAGCGAACGCCCGCGCGGAACGTGCGGCCGATGCGGTAGTCCTGATAGAAGGCGCCGTCGCCCTTCTGATACACGCCGCTCGACAGGTTGCCCGCCACGCCCGGCGGGGGCGCGTTGGTCAGGTTGTTCACCACGAAGAACGTTTCGGCTTCCTGCGCGCCGTTGTCGATGATCTTGTAGTTCAGCGACAGGTCGAACGCATGGACGGCCGGGATGTAGTTGTTGTTGATCGTCGGAGCGGCCGTCGTCGAGACCGGGCAGCCCGTGGCGCACTGCACCGCATTGCTGGCATAGACGCCGGAGCTGAGGCCATAGAACGACAGCGTCACGCTCAGCGGATCGAGCGCGTAGGTCGCCGACGTACGGTAGGTGAACTTCGGCGCCGACAGCGGGAAGCTGACGAGGCTGGCCGCGTTCACGCCCGCGCCTTCCAGTTCCTTCGGGTTGGACGCGTTGTTGATCGTCTTGATCGAGAACACGCGGCTGCCGAGGGCGCGCAAGGACAGTTCGCCGTCCCAGCTGTCGACGATGGACGACAGCGGGAAGTTGTAGCTGGCTTCGATGTCGAGGCCGCGGGTGGATTGCGACAGCACGTTCGCCGGCTGGATGTTCACGCGGGTCAGCACGCCGGCGCCGTCACGGATGAGCAGCGGGCAAAGCTGCGTCACGCCTTCAAAGCACTGGTCGATGATCTGCTGGGCGTTCAAGGTCGCGATCGCGCCCTTGATCTTGATCCGGTAGAAGTCGATCGAGGTGTTGAAGCCCGGGAGGAAGCCCGGCGAAAGCACCGCGCCGACGCCCGTCGTATCGGCCTTTTCCGGGACCAGGTTCGGATTGCCGCTGGTGACCGACAGAATGACCGGCGTCGTGTTGGTGAAGCGGTCGATCTGCGTGCCGGTGTTCGAGCGGCCGCCGAGGAACAGGTCGCCCATGTTCGGGGCACGGATGTCGCGCGACTGCGTCGCACGGAAGCGGATGTCGTCGATCGGCGACCAGGTGCCGCCGACCTTCCAGGTCGTCACGTAACCCGAGTTCGAGT
>JAYRTJ010000097.1:0-13233 GCA_041919675.1 Rhodospirillaceae bacterium
ATCGGTTTCGACAACGCCAACATCGGCGTGCAGATCTATGGCGGTCACGGCTACATCCGCGAGCACGGCATGGAGCAATATGTGCGCGACGCCCGCATCACGCAGATCTACGAAGGCACCAACGGCATCCAGGCGCTCGATCTCGTCGGGCGCAAGATGACGGCCCACTACGGCCGCTACATGCGCGCCTTCTTCCACCCGGTGCAGAAGTTCATCGAAGAGAATGCCGCCGATCCGAAGATGGAAGAGATCGTGCTGAACCTCGCCAAGGCCTTCGGCCGCCTGCAGCAGGCCGTCGGCGCGGTCGCCCAGAAGGCGCTCAGCAATCCGAACGAAGCCGGCGCGGCGTCGAGCGATCTCCTGAAGCTGCTCAGCTACGTCTCGGTCGGCTACATGTGGGCCAGGATGGCGCAGCTTGCGTTCAGCAAGGAAGGCGACGATCCGACGGGTTTCTACAAGGGCAAGATCAAGACAGCGCGGTTCTACATGACCAAGCTGCTGCCGCAGACCGGTGCGCTCCTGTCGACCATCCTCGCCGGCGGCGAGACCATCATGGACATGGAAGACGAACTCTTCAGCGCCGCGGTGGCGGCGTAACGAATGGGACTTACGACCACGATTGCGACGCCCCCTACGCTAAGCGAACGAGTTACTTTCCTTCTTAAGGAACATGGCCTTAAAACCTTTCTGCGCGCCGTTCGACGGAACGGCGAGATGCAGGAATATACCTATCGAGATTTTATCACCGAGGCCCTGCGCAGAGCGGCCCTCTTCGAGAAATTCGGCGCCGCGTCGGGACATACCGTCGTGCTGGTCCTATCCGAGCCCGAGGAGGTTTTCCTCCTTACGGCTGCGGCGCTCCTTACGGGCCGCATACCAATCGTCTCAGCACATCCGTCCGCCAAATTGCCGGTCGCCGATTTCGCACGCACGTTGTTACCGCTTATCGCCAACGCCGAGCCGGCTCTCATCATAAGCGATCCCGAGTTCGCGCCTTTGTTAAGCCAGCACATTGGACAGCGCGTCGCGACGTGTCAGGACGCGCTCCCGGACGCCGTTCCGGCGGCCATCGCCGTAAATCAAGCACCGCCGCTCTTTATTCAGTACAGCTCAGGCACCACGGGCACAAAAAAGGGAGTTTGCATCTCGGAGGCGCAATTGCTTTGGCAAGTGGATGCCTATGCGCGCGCGATCAATCTGACGACAGACGACCACATCGTCAGCTGGCTTCCTTATTATCACGACATGGGGTTGCTGACGGCCTTGCTGATGCCGCTTCTGACAGCAACAACGGTTACGGTGATATCACCTTTCGAATGGGTCCAGAAGCCAATGATGTTTATGGAACTCATTTCGCGCGACCGCGGCACGTTGTGCTGGCTTCCAAATTTTGCTTATAGCTTCCTTGCGCGCGCCGCGCGGCGCCATAACCTCTCGGAGATCGACCTGTCATGTCTGCGCGGGGTGGTGAACTGCTCCGAACCGGT
Organism: Rhodospirillaceae bacterium; assembly: GCA_041919675.1. Lineage (GTDB taxonomy): Bacteria > Pseudomonadota > Alphaproteobacteria > Rhodospirillales > Rhodospirillaceae > SHVO01. Next base: position 1,488 of record JAYRTJ010000097.1, read on the forward strand.
GACAGCCGGAAGTCATAGCGCTTTTCTTGAAGCATTCGCTGCTTGCGGCTGTGATGAGCGGGCGTTGGGCGCATCCTACGCCATGGCTGAAACCACCTTCGCAATGACGTCGGGCGGTTTTGGGCAGCCATTGCGTACTGAGGCCATCAACCGCGCTCTGTTGGCGAACGGCCATGCGATCGAGCACGGTCAAGATATTGCCGTTTCTTCCGGGCGTGTGGTTGAAGGCGTGACGTTGCAAATTTTCGGCCCCGACGGCGCTCCGTTGCCGGAACGTACGCTCGGCGAAATCGGTGTGCAAAGCCCGTCCGTCATGAGTGGATACTTTCGCAATCCGGAACTTACGAACAAGTCTTTCAACGGTCCCTATTTTATGACCGGCGATTTGGGTTTCGTTGCGGGAGGAGAGGTCTTCGTCTGCGGCCGTTTGAAGGACCTCATCATCACCGCGGGCCGCAACATCTATCCGCAAGATATCGAAGCCGCGATCGGCGATATCGCGGGAGTCATTCCGGGCCGCTGCGTTGCCTTCGGTATCTACGATGAAAGCAAGGGAACCGAGTCCGTCGTCGTCATGGCGGAATCGGAAGAACACGCCGCGACGCGGCGCGGAGAAATCGAACGCATGATTTCTCAAGAAGTCACGGCTCTGTTCGATATCTCCCTCGCCGACGTTATCGTTACGGAACCGCGCGCTTTGCAAAAATCCACTTCCGGCAAACTCGCCCGCGGGCGCAATCGCGATCTGTACCTTGAGATGAAGGCGCAAAATCGGATAGTCGCGAGGGCGCCGACCTTGGATGGAAAAGAGACAGTGAAGGAGGCGGTCTACGCCACCTGCGGCAAGTGGGTCGACGATGTAACCGCGTCACTGCTGACGTCCGGCCTGATAGACTCACTCGCCTTGACGCGGCTGATGATCGAGATTGAGGACCGTTTTTTCATTGAGCTGCCGATGCCCGCGGAGGTCGGTTACGCGAGTTACGACACGATCGCCAACATCGTGACCTTGATCGAGTCCGGCCGCAAGCCGGCGCCGACCGCGCGCGAGATCACGAGCGACCGACATACCAAGGTGAGCTACCTCCTGGAAAGCCCCCGCGATTTCACCGCTGCGATTTTCGGCTCTTCACGTACATTCGCCTTGCGCGCCTCGACCGCCTCACAATACGGATTCAAGGCGTTTCACTTTGGCGGCTCCAACGTGAACATTGAGGAGGTGTACTGCGCTCTTCATTTGATGTGCGACACCGCAACCGAGCCGCTTCGCACCGCGATCATCGGCATAGATCCCATGATGTTCGTGCCGACCTGGCCCTTGGACGTGCGGTTCATAGGCGTGCCTCGCCTGACCTCCTATCTGAATGCAGAAGATAGAAAAGGCGGACCGGGCTTACGTTGGGTCGAGAGCGCTGAAGAGCTTGGGGCGCGCAAGGAGCAATTCGAGAAAGTAGCCCGCATGCGCTACCGCGAATTCGATGTCAACGCGATGTTCAACACGGTGAATGGGGACATCATCAACTTTGGCCCGGACAAATACCGCGGCGCCGATCGGATCGATTTCGACTCCACCAAATTCGATTTCACGCAGTTCATCATGTTCGCGAAACACTGCAACGGAGTTCATTCGCGCCGTCTCGCGTATTTATTCGACATTATGGACTTGTGCAGCCGCAAGGGAATTGCGTTGCACATCTATACCAACCCCCTCCATCCGCACTTTGTCGATCTGCTGAAAAGAGAGACACAGTATCTCCAGGTGCAGGACTTCTTGCTGAAGGCGGCACGGGAACGGGGCACGACTGGCGTATCTGTGCACGATTTCCAAACGCCCGTCGCGTTTAATGGCGATCCAAACGACTTTCTCGATGGCACCCACATCTGGTTTTATAACGGCGATAAGATTTTGGACTTCCTGCTTGGGGGATTTCGCGCCGCATGAATCTCATTTGGCGGATGATCTGGATGTTCATCGCCGCGCGTTTCGGCGCGCGGGCCGACGTCATGGGCGAGCACAAGCTCGCTTTCCGCTGCCTGCCGACCGATCTCGACATCTTCATGCACATGACGAACTCGCGCTATTCGAGCTTCAGCGATCTCTCGCGCGTCAGCTTCATGATCAGGAACGGCGCTTTTGGGCGTCTGCGCAGCGCGGGATATTTCCCCGTACTCGGCTCTTCGACGTTCCGCTTCCGCCGGCCCATCTGGCTGTTCGAAAAATTCACCGTCTCCACCAGTGTGCTGACCTGGGACGACAAATGGATTTACCTGCTCCACAAGTTCGAAACGGCCAAGGACATGCCGGCCATCGCCGTCGTGAAAGCCGCGTTCATCAACACCAAGACGGGCCGGGCGCCGATGGACGATGTCGTCAAGCTGATGGCCTACACGGGGCCGCGGCCCGAGAGCCCGATTGCAAAAGAAGTGACGGATCTGGATCTGGTGCTGAAAGCTTAACGCAAGGGGAGTTTTCCGACATGCAACGCACGCTGCGTTTCTGCACGCTGCTGATCGCTCTTTTCCTCACCCTGCCCGCCGGCGCTCAGGATGCGGGTAAAGCCGCCCGCGCCGCGGCCAACAAGGAGCTTTTTGAAGCTTCAGGCAATCAGGCGGCCAAAGCGCCCGCGATCGCCATTCCGGCGACGAGCTACAAAATTCTGAAGACCGGCCCCGCGAGCGGCGCGCATCCTTCGCGGTCCAGCGCCATCAAGGTGCGCTACGAGGGCAGTTATCTCGACGGCGAGATCTTCGACACCTCCTATGGCAAGGAAGCGGATAACGCGACGATCTACCCGCTGCGCGCGCTCATCCCGGGTTTCGTGTCCGCCGTGATGATGATGAAACCGGGCGATGAATGGCTGGTCTATGTGCCGTCCCAGATGGCCTATGGCGCCGTCGGCCATCCGCTGGCGACGCGGGACATTTTCTTCAAGATCGCGCTGGTCGAGCACGCGGAAATGCCGCCCCCGCCCTCGCCGGTCATGAAAACGATGCCGGGACGCGATAAGCGCTGATCACGATTTTCAGAAATGTCTGACGCCGGCCGAAACCGGCGTCAGACAGTCCGACCGATTACGCGAGATCGAAACGATCCAGCGTCATCACCTTGGTCCATGCGGCGGCGAAGTCACGCACGAACTTCTCCTTGGCGTCGTTCTGGGCATAGACCTCGCTCAGCGCCCGCAGTTGCGAGTTGGAGCCGAAGACCAGATCGACGCGGGTCGCGGTCCACTTCGCCGCGCCGGACTTGCGGTCGCGGCCTTCGAAGATGTCCGCCCGGTCGTTCACCGGACGCCAGACCGTGCCGATGTCCAGCAGATTGACGAAGAAGTCGTTCGTCAGCTGGCCCGGCCGCTTGGTGAACACGCCATGCTTTGCGCCGCCGGTGTTGGCGCCGAGCACGCGCAGCCCGCCGACAAGAGCGGTCATCTCGGGCGCGCTCAAGGTCAGCAATTGCGCCTTGTCGATCAGCAGTTCCTCCGCCGGCACCGCATAGGTCTTGGCCTGGAAGTTGCGGAAACCATCGGCCTGCGGTTCCATGACCTTGAAACCTTCGATATCGGTCTGCTGTTGCGTGGCATCGGTTCGGCCCGGCGTGAAGGGCACCTCGATGGTATGGCCGGCCGCTTTCGCGGCCTGTTCAACCGCCGCGCCGCCGCCGAGAACGATAAGGTCGGCGAGCGAGACCTTCTTGGCGCCGGCGCTCTTATTGAACTCGGCCCGGATGCCTTCCAGCTTGGCCAGCGTCTTGCCGAGCTGCGCGGGCTGGTTGGCTTCCCAGTCTTTTTGCGGCGCGAGGCGCACGCGCGCGCCGTTGGCGCCGCCGCGCTTGTCGGATCCGCGGAAGGACGAAGCCGACGCCCAGGCGGCCGAGACCAGTTCGCTCACCGACAGGCCGCTGGCCAGGATCTTCGCCTTGAGGCCCGCGGCATCCTTGGCGTCGATCAGAGGATGATCGACCGCCGGCAGCGGATCCTGCCACACCAGATCTTCCTTCGGGACTTCGGGCCCGATGTAGCGGCTCTTCGGCCCCATGTCGCGGTGGGTCAGCTTGAACCAGGCGCGGGCAAAAGAGTCGGCGAAAGCGGCCGGGTCCTTGTGGTAACGGCGCGAGATTTTTTCGTAGATGGGATCGTAGCGCAGCGAGAGGTCCGCCGTGGTCATCATCGGCGGAAACTTCTTCGACGGGTCGTGAGCGTCCGGGATCATGTGCTCGGGCTTGGCGTCCTTCGCCACCCACTGGATGGCGCCGGAGGGGCTGGTGGTCACCATCCACTCGTAGCCGAACAGCATATCGAAGTAGCCGTTGTCCCACTTGGTCGGGTTCGGCTTCCACGCGCCCTCGATGCCGCTCGTGGTGGTATGCACACCCTTGCCGCTGCCGAACTTGTTGATCCAGCCCAGGCCCTGATCCTCGAGCGGCGCGCCTTCCGGCGCGGGACCGACGAGCTTCGGATTGCCGGCGCCGTGGGCCTTGCCGAACGTATGGCCGCCGGCGACGAGGGCGACGGTTTCCTCGTCGTTCATGCCCATGCGGCCGAAGGTCTCGCGCACGTCGCGGCCCGAGGCGACCGGATCGGCCTTGCCGTCGGGGCCTTCCGGGTTGACATAGATGAGGCCCATCTGCACGGCCGCCAGCGGATTTTCGAGCTGACGATCGCCGCTATAGCGCTTGTTGCCGAGCCACTCGGTTTCCGCGCCCCAGTAGATGTCTTCCTCGGGCTGCCAGATGTCCTTGCGGCCGCCGCCGAAGCCGAATGTCTTGAAGCCCATGGACTCGAGGGCGACGTTGCCGGCGAGAATCATCAAGTCGGCCCACGAGATCGCGTTGCCGTACTTCTGCTTGACCGGCCACAACAGGCGGCGCGCCTTGTCGAGGTTGCCGTTGTCGGGCCAGCTGTTGACGGGCGAGAAGCGCTGGTTGCCCGTGCCCGCGCCCCCGCGGCCGTCGGCCGTGCGGTAGGTGCCGGCGCTATGCCAGGCCATGCGGATCATGAGACCGCCGTAATGGCCCCAATCGGCCGGCCACCACTCCTGCGAATTGGTCATCAGGTCGCGCAGGTCCTTTTTCAGAGCGGCGTAGTCCACCTTCTTGAAGGCCTGGGCGTAGTTGAACCCCCGGTCCATGGGATTCGACGCCGGCGTATGCTGATGAAGGATGTTGAGGTTGAGTTGATTGGGCCACCACGCGTGCGCGTCTTGCGTGACCGCGCCCGCGGGCATTTTACCGCCGGCGGCGGAAGCGCTCGACGCCGCGGCGGCGGCGGCCGCGCCAGGCGTCGCGGCGGCGGCGGCGGCGGCAATGACCGTGGTCGCGGTCAAAATGTCGCGGCGGCTGGCGACGGACCGGCCATGACCGAAAGGACAACGTGCATCATCTGACATCTCAATCTCCCTTGATTGTCTTTGTTGAGGTTGCGGTGGGGGGAACGAAAACAACAAATATTAGAATTATTATAGACTAATTCTAATATGCAATCTAGCGGTTGTTGTGGGGAGGGGCGCTCTTTCGCGGGTGGCGGGAAAGTCACGCCTTGGAAGAATGTTCGCGCGCCGGCAAAATTTCATTGATCCGCGTCAAGGCGAAGCGCATGCTTCTAAATGTACCGTCGGCTTAAGCTGCCTCCCGCACATCCCGAGTCCTTTCCGCGCCGCACCGCCCAATGCCGTGCGCGTTGATTTCGCTTGTGAAAACCAAGCGTCTAAAAAAATCGCCTGCGGTTGATGCGGACGATGCGGTTCAGCGCAAACCGAAGCGGCGCCAGTTGCTTAAGGACGCCTTTTCATGCGGAACGCGACGCGGACGGCTTGCGGACGAGGCCCTCTCCTGCGCGCGCGTGCGAGAGGGCGGAGGCGAGGCCGATTCGCGCATGAACCGCGCCGCTACGGCTTCTTCGCGCTCGCCTTCATTTGCGCATTCAGCAGCTGGAAGTCGTTGTAGAGCGCGGTGCAGGCGGCGCGAGGGCCGCCGCAGAGGAATTCCATCTTTACCTCGAGTCCTTCGGCGCCGTCCTTGAGTTCGCGGCAGATCACGGCGGGGTAGGCGTCGTGGCCCGGGCGCGTGAACGTCCAGATGTGCGTGAAGTCCAACTGCTCGTAGGCGAGGAACTTTTCGTCGCCGGCGGCTTCGCGCACGCCGCCTTTTTCGACGAGCGCCGTCGCGACTTGATCGAGCGAGGGCGCATGCAGGCCGCAGATCTCCACCGGCTTCTTCGAATCGACATGAACCGGTCCTGAAAACGGCTTCGGCTCCGCCGCGTGAACGACGGAGCCGACAACCGTTGCGAAGGCTAGAAGACGGAGCTTCACGCCTTGAGACTAGAAATTGACCCGCGCCTGGATGGCGAGGGTGCGGCCACGGTCGGCGAAAGCGTAGTCGGAGTTCGCGCCGAAGGTTGAGCCCGCGAGCGGCGTATCGCCCCCGAACTGGATATAGCGCTCGTTGGTCAGGTTACGCCCGATGAAGGCCAGCTGCCAAAGCCCCGAGTCCGGACCGAAACCGACACGCAGGCCGAGGGTCGCGTAACCCTTCTGGACGAGCGCCGGATCGAAGGTGTTCGAAGCGTGATACTTCGAGGTGAAAAACACATCGAGCGCGCTGTCGAGACGATACCCGGAGACGATCGGATAATTGGCCGCGATGCCGACCGTGCCCTGCACATCGGAGACCAGCTGATTGGTCTGGCCGGTGTAGTTGCAGAGTTCGGGGCGTCCGTCGCCGTTCAGATCGACGTTCGGGGTCTGGCCGAAGTAGCACTGGCCGTTACGGAAGTCCTTGAACTTGAAGTCCGTAAGCGCGAGCGAACCGGTCAGCGAGACGTACTCGCTCATGCGTACGCGGCCGTCCGCTTCGATACCCTGCGAGCGGGCCGATGCGGCGTTACCGACGTTGAAGCCCAGGATCCCGTCGAAGATCGAGATCTGGAGATCCTTGAACTCGGTATAGTAGGCCGCGACGTTCAAGGTCGCGGCGCCGAACGAGGCCTTCGTGCCGATTTCGAAGCTGTTGGCGCTTTCGTCCTCGAACTCGAAGGAATCGTTCATCGTCGGATAGAAGTTGCGGTTGTTGGCGCGGAAGTCGAAGCCGCCGCTCTTGGCGCCGCGCGCATAGCTCGCGTACAGCATCAAGTCTTCGGTCGGTGTGAAGAGCAGCTTCACGTCGGGCGAAAAACGGGTCTCCTTGCGGTCGCCCGATACCGGCAGCGCGCCGAGCTGGCCGATCAGCGCCGCGCCGGTGGGGCCGAGCGCGGAGAGGTTCGTGGAACTGACGCGGAACACCTGCGCGTACACGGCCGCGGCGATGGCCTGCGCCGCCGGCAGCGGATCGCCGTTTTCACGCAGGATCGAGAGCGTGCGCGTGCCTTCTTTTTTCTCCGAGCTGACGCGGGCCCCGAGCTGGATCTCCCACTTGTCGATGGGACGCACATTCACTTGCGCGAAGGCCGAGATCAGGCTGGCGTCGACGGAGGCGCTGCGCGCCGCCTGCGTGCCGGCCAGCGCGCTGCCCGCGCCCGGCGACTGTTGGTTCACGAGCGGGACAAGCACGGATGTCGATTGCACGACGATATTGTCGGCGTAGCCGTGATTTGAGTTCTGGTAGTAGGCGCCCGCGACGAAGTCGTAGCTTTCGGTGACCGGCGAGGTGAGCCGGAATTCCTGGCTGAACTGGTCATAGTCCTCCTGCAGGCCCGCGAGGAAGACGTTGGCGCCGGTGTAATCGCAATCGCAAAGTTCGTCGTACTGCAGTTTGGTGTAGCCGGTGATCGAACGGAACTCATAGCCCCCGATGTCGACCTTGATATTGCCGACGTAGGTTTGCTGCTTGTTATTGCTGAAGTCGCCGTTGGAGCTGCGGTTCCCGTTCAGCGTGTTGTCGAGAACGCCGCGGTCGGCGCCGAGGCCGACAAGGATCTGCGAATACGTGCGGCCGGTGAACGGACCGGCGGCGACCGGCGTTTCATTCAGCGTTTCGATGGAACGTCCAAGCACGTCGAAGTCGCTGTATTCGGCTTTGAAATTCGCGACCACCGTGTCGGAGACGTCGGCTTCGAGAATGCCGCGCAAGGTGACGTCGTCGCGCTTCGGTTCGGTGCGCGAAAGCGTCAGGTTGCGGACATAACCGTCGCTGTCGCGCCAGCGGCCGGCGACACGCGCCCGCACCGTGTCGGTGATCGGGCCGGAGACCGCGCCTTCGGCGATATATTCCTGATTCTCGAACTCGTAGGTGCCGGTGAGATACCCTTCGAAACTCGTGGTTGGCTGCGCCGTCAGGATATTGAGGGCGCCGGCGATGGAGTTCTTGCCGAACAGAATGGTCTGCGGCCCGCGCAGCACTTCAACGCGCTGGAGGTCGAGGAACGGCATGCGCGTCTGCTGCGCGCGGGTATAGGCGATGCCGTCGACATAGTAGCCGACGGACTGCTCGAAGGCCTGGTTGATGCCCGAGCCGAGACCGCGGATGAAGATATTCGTGCTGATGCCCGTTTCGGTCATCGTGAAGTTCGGCACGAGTTGCTGCAGATCCTCGGCTTTTGCGATGCTTACATCCTGCAGTTTGTCGCCGCTCACCGCCGTCACCGAGATCGGCGTGTCCTGAACGCTTTGCGCGCGGGACTGCGCCGTGATGATGATCTCTTCCATCTCGAGCTCCTGGGCGGCAGCCGGCAGAGCCGCCGCAGCCAAGGCCGAGGAGACCAATAACGCTGATTTTAGAGAAAAACTAAAAAGGCCACGCGAAGGTGCGCGCGAGACGACAGTGCTCTTCATGGAAATCCTCCCGGTGAGGCCGAGGACCCAGCTCTGTCCGACGATCGGACAGAAAGCCTTCCCTGCCCCAGAAACCTTGATTCCCAGTATCTTACGAGGAGAAGCCGATAGCCGTAAAGCCGGGAGCTATCAACCGCCGCGTGCAAGGGCTGTTACGAAGCCTTGGCCAGGTCTTCGCCCGCCAGGGCTTTGTCCAGGAGCCCGATGGTTTCCGCAACGCCGTAGAGGGCGATAAACGAGCCCATGCGCGGCCCCTGTTCCTGGCCCAAAAGCACCTGGTACAGGGCCTTGAACCAGTCCCGCAGGGCGGCGAAGGCGTCCGGATAACGCTTGCCGATTTCGTAAACCACGCTCTGCAGGCCTTCCGGCGTCGGCGCCTCCGTGTAACCGGCCAACGCCGCGCGCAGGTCGGCGAACGCCTGGCGTTCATTGTCCGCGATAAGGCGGTAGACCTTCGCGGGCTTCACGAAGTCTTGGTAATAAACCACGGCGTGTTTTACGAGGCGGTCCAGCAGCGGCGCGCTTTCGGGAGTCGCGCCCGGCGCGAAGCGCGAGATGTAGTGCCAAAGCACCGCCGGGTTCTCGGCGTGCGCGACACTCGCGAGATTCAGAAGAATGCTGAAGCTGACGTGCACCGTGTCCTGCGGCGGACGGCCACCGTGAATGTGCCACGCGGGATTGTCGAGCTTCGCCTTGTCTTCTTCGCCCGGAAACTTCTCGAGGAAGTCGAGATACTCGTCCACGGCCTTCGGGATCACGTCGAAGAACAGACGCTTGGCCGTCTTCGGCTTCTGATACATGAACAAGGACAAGCTCTCGTGCGGCGCGTACTTCAGCCAGTCCTCGACCGCGAGCCCGTTGCCCTTGGACTTCGAGATCTTCTGGCCCTGCTCGTCGTTGAACAGCTCGTAGGTCAGATTGAGCGGCGGCGTGCCGCCGAGGATGCGGCAGATCTGGCTTGAAAGCTTGACGGAATCGATGAGGTCCTTGCCGGACATCTCATAGTCGACTTCGAGCGCATACCAGCGCATCGCCCAGTCGCACTTCCACTGCAGCTTGCAGCGGCCGCCGGTGACGGGCGTGCGCACGTGCGTGCCGTCTTCGTCCTTGTACACGATGGTGCCGCTGGCGAGATCGCGCTCGACAACGGGAACCTGCAGCACGACGCCGGTTTTCGGCGAAATGGGCAGGAACGGCGAATAGGTCGCGCGGCGCTCGGCGCCAAGGGTCGGCAGGATGACGTTGATGACGTCGTCGTACTTCTCGAGCACGCGCAGGAGCGCCTTGTCGAACTCGCCCGACGTGTAGGAGACGGTCGAACTCTTGAATTCGTATTCAAAGCCGAAGGAGTCCAGGAACGCGCGCAAACGCGCGTTGTTGTGGGCGCCGAAGCTCTCATGGGTTCCGAACGGATCGGGCACGCTCGTGACCGGCTTGCCCAGATGCCGACGGACCATGTCCTGGTTCGGGACGTTGTCCGGCACCTTGCGCAGGCCGTCCATATCGTCCGAGAACGTGAACATGCGCGTCTTGACGTTCGGAGTCAGCAACTCGAATGCCTTGCGGACCATGGTCGTGCGAACCACTTCGCCGAAGGTGCCGATGTGCGGCAAGCCCGACGGGCCATAGCCGGTCTCGAACAGCACATAGTCTTTGGCGGACGCGGTCATTTTAAGCCGTTCGTCCCAGAGGGTACGGGCTTCAACGAAGGGCCAGGCATTGCTGTGGCGCGCGAGGGCGGCAAGATCGGTCATGGGGCAATCAGCGCGGGTCTAAGATATAAGGAACGACAACGGGAAAACTGAGGCCTTAGTAGCGGCAATTTTCGGTAAGGTCACCTCGGATTTCGCCGTTCTGTCTTTGGAAAAACCCTTTCGGATCGGTCATTGTGACCACGAATCTCATGCAGACCACCCCCCTTGTCGCCGCGGGCGCGGCCCCGCCCCTGGAGGCGCGATTCCTGGAGCCGGAGGGCTTCAGATGGGGCTATTTCACCGCCCGTGACGGCGCGCGCCTGCGCTGGGGACAGCTCGCCGCCGGCGCCGCCAAGGACTGCGTTCTGGTGGGCGGATACATCGAGTTCATCGAAAAGTATTTCGAGGTCGCGCGCGACTTTCACCGGCGCGGCTTCAACGTGTGGTGCCTCGATTGGCGCGGCCAGGGCCGCTCGTCCCGCAGCGGCCGAACCAAGCCCGATCCGCGCGTCTTCGAGCGCGACGCCGAGGACCTGGCGCAATTCATCGCCGCGGTTTCACCGCCCGGCCACAAACGCCTGCTCGTCGCCCACTCGATGGGCGGCGGAGTGTCCCTGCTCACGCTTGCCCATCACACAGGGCTTGTGGACGCGGCGGCGCTTTCAGCACCGATGATTCAAATCAACACGGGCCATGTCCCGAAGTGGGCCGCCTGCGCGCTTGCCCGCGTCATGACGGCGATTGGACAGGGCGATTCCTTCGTGCCCGGCGCCGGGGCATGGCCGAACCTCGCGCCGCGCTTCGGCGACATCAACCGTCTGTCCAATCATCCGGTCCGGGGCAAACTGGTCGACGCCTGGTTCACGGCGTCTGAAAACCTGCGCCATGACGGCCCCACCTACGCGTGGCTGAAAGCCGCCTTTGGTTTGACCGCGCGCATATCGGACGCGGCGACACTCTCGCGCATCCGCACGCCGATCCTCATCGGCAGCGCGGGGCAGGATCTGCTGGTCGATCCGGCCGCGCATCTGCGCGCCGCCGCGCTGCTGCCGGACGCGCGGCTCGTGACCTTTGAGAGCGCGAAGCACGAGTTGTTTCAAGAAACCGACGAGATCAGAGACCGCTGGTTTGCCGCGATCGACTCATTCGTTGCGGAGCATGTCGGCGAGGCATGACGGGGCCGGCCGAACCGCCTTGCACCGGCGGCGAACTGCCGGTACAGGTCGAACCTTCCATGAACACGTCCACCGCCGCCGCGCTGCCCGTTCGCCGCATCCTCCTTCCCG
>JAYRTJ010000098.1:0-13062 GCA_041919675.1 Rhodospirillaceae bacterium
CATCGATCGTTCGCACGGAGGCCGACTTGAAGGTGTTCTCGACGTTCGCGGTGTAAGGATCCTCGTAACTGAAGCGCGCATCGAGCGAGAAACCCTTCCAGCTCTGCGGCCCGTACTGCACGGTGAAAAGCCCCGTCAGCGGCACGGTATCGGGCGGAATGGCGCCCATGGCGCCGCTGTCGACGAGCGCGCCCGACAGGCGGGCCTTCAGGCCGACAAGGCCCGTGACCACGGTAAGCCCGGGCAAGGGGCTGCCGCTCAGCGAGACTTCGACGCCGCGATGACGCACATTGCCGAGGCTTTTGAAAAAGCCCGTCTGATCGAGGTCGAAGAACGGCTTTTTCACTTCGAAGCCGCCGCCGACCAAGGTCAGGCCCGGCATGATCGTGTAGCGGAAACCGCCGTCGATTTGCGAGGTGATGGTCGCCGAGGCGCTTGCGCCGGCGTTCAAGGCGAAAGGCGGCGCACGCGGCGCGTCTTCGAGGCCGCGCGTGTATCCGCTGTACAGGATAAGGCTTTTGGACACGTAGGCGGCGAGGGTCGCGTTATAGAGCCACTCGTTCGTCGTCTCGGCGGGCGTGGGATCGACGATCCTCGTGAAACGCGTATAGCGCGCACGCTGCACGCCGGCGGAGAACTCCCCAACGTCGCGCCACAGCGCCTGATAGCTGACGCCGCCCGAATACTGACGCACGTATTCGCGCCCGCGTGTCCCCGCCGCGAAATCGGGTTCCGGCAGAATGACCGGGTTCAGGATGTTCCCTGGGCCGATCGCACGCGTGACGTTGCCGCCATATCCATTCTGAACGCGCTTGGCGCGGGTATTGAAATAGAACGTATGGCGGCGATTTCCTTCGACAAAGCTGCGCGTCAAGCGCGCTTCGCCGGATGTGCTTTCATTCGGGTTCGTTTGGCCGGAGAGGCGCACGTAAGACAGATCGGCGTTGCCGTTGGCCTGAACATTGCGCCAATGCAGCTGCGTGGACTCGCCGCCGCGGCGCCATGAAATGGAGCGGAACAAGCCCATGCTCAAGCTCCAGTCATCCCAATTCGCGCGGCTGATGGCGCCGAAATTGGCGTCGTCATTGTCGAAGCCGGACCACGTCTGCGTCAGGGATTTCGACCGGTCGTACTTCGGCGGCAGATCGGCGCCCGCGGCGAAAATGAAGGGACCCCATTCGTTGCCGAACTGACGCTGCCGGCTATAGAACGGCATGAATTGAACCGCGTCGCTGACCTTCCACCGAACGATGACCGCGCCGTCGAGGTTATAGTTCGTGACCGCGAAATCGGTCATGGTCCGGTCGACGCTGAATCCGCCGCCAACGCTCAAGTCTTCGTTGACCGGTATCTGCGTGTCGAGTTCGAACGCGGCGATTTCGGGGAAGCCGGCGCGGAAAACGGTGCTCAAGGCGGGGTGATCGCCGGGCACGCGGATGGTGTAGTCCGCGATGCCGGTCGGCGCGGGGAAGGGATAGGACTGCGCCGACAGTCCGACGCGGATCGTGTTTTGGCCGACGAGCCGGTTCGAAAGCTTCACGCCGCCGCCGCCGCCCCCGCGGGCGTCGAAATACAAACCTTCGAGCCGCAGGTTCCCGGCGCGCACGGGGCTGAAGCCGCGGGCGCTGCTGGCGCTATAAAGGCCGATGGTTTCCCCGCCGACGGTTGTGCCGAAGGCGTCTTCCGCGGACTCCAGCGCATTCTCGCCCGCGCGCTGCGCGTAGGCTGCTTCGCCGCCGCCCATCGTTATCAGCGCGGCGACGGCGTAACTCAATTTTGCGGAACGCACGGCGTTCTCCTCTCTGTCTTGAAGCGGAAACTTCAGTAATCGACGGTCAACTGCAACGAAAATTTGCGCTGCGGCGTGGGTTCGATCTGTTTCTGGGTGCCCGTGACTTTCCATTCCCAAACATTGAAGACGTTGCTCACCTGGAAGCGCAGCAACGCTTGTTGATCGGCGATCTTGAAGCGATAGCGCGTGCCGACATCGACCATTGTCACGGCGGCGGACTTGAACGTGTTCTCGACGTTCGCCATGTAGGAGTCGTTGTACGACAGGCGCGCGTCGACCGAGAATCCATTCCAGCGCGCGGGGCCGTATTGAACGTTCAGGATGCCGTTGAGCGGAATCGTTTCCGGCGGGATGGCGCCCATCGACCCGTTCGAGACCATCGGTCCCGACAAGCGGGCCTGCAAACCGACGACGCCGGCGACCACGGTGAGACCGGGAACGGGACTCCCGCTCAACGAGACTTCGATCCCGCGATGGCGCACGTTGCCGAGTTCACGGAAGAATACGTTTTGGTCGAGGTCGAAGAACGGCTTCTTGACTTCGAACACGCCGGCCACCAGGCGGACGCCCGGCATCACCGTGTAGCGCAGGCCGCCGTCCATCTGCCGGGTGAAGCTCGCCGCCGCGCCCGCCCCGCCGTTTGCCGCGTAGGGCGGCGCGCGCGGCGCGTCTTCCAGACCGCGCGTGTAGCCGCTGTACAGGACAAGGCGGTCCGACACGTAGATCGCGGCCGTCGCGTTGTAGAGCCATTCCTGCGTCGCGCTTTGAACCGCGCCCGTTCCCACGGTGAAGCGCTTGTAGAACGTCCGCTGCAATCCGCCGGAGAATTCACCGACGTCCTTCCACAGAACGCCGTAGCTGATCCCGAGCGTGCCTTGGCGGACATACTCACGCCCGCGCGTGCCGGGGGCGAATGCCGGCCGCGGGAGTTCGATCGGCGTTCCAAATTGAATGGGCCCGGCATTTTGCGACGTGTTGCCGCCGTTGCCCGTGCCCGACGCCTTGCCGCGCGCGTTGATGTGGATCGTATGACGGCGGTTGCCTTCGGTGACGATCCGCGAAAGGCGCACTTCGCCCGACTTGCTCGAGTGCGGGAGGGGCCAAACGCCCAGGCGCTGATATTGAAGCTGCGCCGAACCGTCAGGCATGACGTTGCGGTAATGGGCCTGACTGGAATCCTGAAGGCGCCATGCCACGGAGCGGAACAGGCCCGCCGAGATGCGCCAATCGTCCCAGCCGCCCTTGAACACGCCGCCGTAGTTGGTGTCGTCGGTGTTGTAGTAGGCCCAGTCTTGCGTGAACGACCAATCGCGGTCGTATTTGGCGGGCAGCTCGGTGCCGCCGAGGAAGATCAAAGGTCCCCACACATTGTTGAAGGTGCGGGAACGGCTCCAAAAAGGGATGAACTGGCCGAAACCGCCGATGTTCCAGCGGCCGACAACCGCGCCGTCGAGGGTATAGTTCTTCTCACCATAGTCGGTCGTGTTGTGTTCGCCGCTGACGCCCAGGCCGACGCTGAAGCTCTCCGTCACCGGAATCTGACTGTCGATCTCGATGCCTTCGGCTTCGGGCGAGCCCGCGCGGAAGACCGTGCTGAGCCGATATTCGCTGCCGGGCACGCGCAAGGTGTAGTCCGCGACGCCGGTTGGGGCGAGGAAGGGATATGACTGCGCCGACAGGCCCACGCGCACGGTCGCCTGACCGATGACGCGCGAGGACATGCGCACCTGGCCGCCGCCGCCGCCGCGGCTGTCGAAGTACAAGCCTTCGATGCGCACGTTGCCGGCGCGCACGGGGCTGAAGCCGCGCGCGTTCGTGGCGCTGTACAGGCCGATGCTCTCGCCGCCGACCGTGGTGCCGAAGGCGTCTTCAGCCGACGTCAGCGCGTTTTCCGCGGCGCGCTGCGCAAAAGCGGGCGTTGCCTTCGCTGTGCCCAAAAGCACGGCGAGAGCCGCAAAATATGTTCCGAAACGCACTGACACCCCGCATGACATCGGCGGTACGCCTGCGCGCACCTTCCGCACCCCTCGCGCAATAAAGCCATGCCCCGGCGGGTCCGCGCAAGTTCTGGAATCCTCAGAAACCAAGCGGATTTCCGCTTATTTGCGCCGCAAGAAAATGACGGCGATCACACCCGCGGCGGCGAGCGCCGCGCCGCGGTAGGCCCAGGGCATTTGCTCGATCATGAAGCTCGAGGCGGGATAGGGGAAGACGCCGGTTCCCTGTCCAATCCAGATGGCCCCGATGACGACCGCGCCGAGCGCGATCCCTAAAAGCGTACGCCTGACCATGCTTTCCTCCACCGGCCGCGATCCCCGGGAAGAGACACTATCACGCCCGCCCGCGTTTGGCTGCTATAGTGCGCCGCCGTCCCGGCCGCCGAGTAGAAATGTCCCCCACAGTCGACGCCTTCGCCGCCCTCCGCAATCCGCATGTGCGCCGGCTTGCGATCGCCCGCTTTTGCGGCGTCACCGGCGCTCAGATTGTCAACGTCGCGGTCGGCTGGCAGCTCTATGAGCGCACCAACAGCGCCTGGTCCTTGGGCCTGGTCGGCATCGCCGAGCTTGCGCCGGTTCTGCTTCTGACGATCCCGGCGGGAAATATCGCGGATCGTTATCCCAGGCGCACGATCGCAATCCTCGCGCAAATGGTTTTCGTCGTAGCCTCGCTCAGCTTGACGGCGATCTCCTATTTCCACGGTCCGGTGAGCGCGATCTACGGTGTGATCGCGCTGATCGGCGCGGCGCGCGCTTTCTCGCAGTCGGCGAGTTCCGCGCTGCTTCCCCAACTCGTGTCGCCCGCGGAATTCGTGAACGCCAACGCGTGGATGTCCTCGACATTCCAATTGGCGGCGGTCTCGGGGCCGGCCTTCGGCGGTTTGATCATCGCATTGACCGGCGATGCCACCGACGCCTATTTCGTCGCCGCGATTTTGGAGATCGTCTTCATCGCCGCGATGATTCCGCTGCCGACGATCCGGCCAAAAGGCCTTGGCAAAAAACGCCGTGTTTCCGACCTTTTTGCGGGGTTTTCGTTCATTCGAAAGAGTCCCGTTTTCCTGGCCGCGATCACGCTCGACATGTTCGCCGTGCTGTTCGGCGCGGCGGTCGTCCTGCTGCCCATCTACGCCAAGGATATCTTGCACGTCGGCCCCGGCGGCCTCGGATGGATGCGCGCCGCGCCTTCGGTGGGCAGCATGGTGATGGCGCTGGTCATGACGCGGCTCAAGCCATGGAAACGGCCGGGGCAGGTGCTGCTTTGGACCGTCGTCGGTTTTGGCGTCGCGACCGTCGGCTTCGGTTTTTCGCGTAATTTTGGGCTGTCGCTGTTCTTCCTTTTCTTGACGGGCGCTTTCGATTCCGTCAGCGTCGTGATCCGCGTCACCATCGAACAGATGATCACGCCGGACTCCCTGCGCGGCCGCGTGAGTTCGATCAATTATGTGTTCGTCGGTTTCTCCAACGAGTTCGGGGCGTTCTGGAACGGAATGACGGCGTCGCTGTTCGGCCCCATCGCGGCGGTGATCGGCGGCGGTCTGGGCTCGGTTGCGGTCGTCGCCGTGGTCGCGCTGTTCTGGCCGGCGCTGCGCCGGATCGGCCCGCTGCATGAGCTGACGCCGGCGGAACAGCCGGAGCTGGCCGCACAGCTTGAACTGCACCGACCGGCGGGCCTCGGCGATAAAGGCGCTTAACCCAAATATTTGAGCGCGACGAAACCGCCGATGAGAAGGATCGCGAAAAGGAAGAACAGGACCGTAAGGCGCTTCTCGATGAATTCGCGGATCGGCGCGCCATACTTCCGAAGGAGCGCGGCCCACAGAAAAAATCTGAATCCGCGCGTGACCAAAGAGGCGCCGATGAAAACCCAGATGTTGAAGGCGGCCGCACCGCTCATGATCGTGACGATCTTATAGGGGATCGGCAGGAGCCCTTTGATGAGGATAAGGGCCAGGCCGTAATCTCTATACCAATCGTGAAACTTCGCGGCGGCGGCCTGCATGCCGTAGAAATCGATCACGGCCTGTCCGACGGTCGTGAACAGGAAGTAGCCGATCGCATATCCAAGAAGGCCGCCAAGGACCGAAGCGACCGTACACACGGTTGCGATCAGCCAGGCCCGCTGGGGTTGGGCGATGACCATCGGGATCAGCAGCACGTCCGGCGGAACCGGGAAGAACGAGCTTTCCGCAAAGGATACGACGCCAAGGGTGTGCAGGGCCTTGGACCGCTCGGCAAGGCTCATCGTCCAGTCGTACAGCTTGCGAATCATCGAAGGGAAACCCTGGGGACGTGAGAAGAGCGCTTTTGGCGGCTTGGCAGGCTTCGGCGGGAGGTTTTAGCCAAGGAAGGGCGCTTATCCAAGGCTTTGCGCCTGCTATGAGGTTGATTTTGCCCTATTTGCGCGCTTTTAGCCCCCGGATCGTGCGCCTTTCCCGTGTAACGCGGGCTTCTTCGGCACTTGGGGCGTTGCGAAAAACCTTCACACGCCTTATGTTACAACGGTCTACTCGCGATGGGTTGCCCGCTACACGCTCTCTAACGAGAGAGCTCGGAAAGGTCTCACCCGTTCTGAAGTTCAGGCCCGCCCTGCATGAGCACGGCGGACATCTTGTTTGGAGAAAGTGCTAATGGCTACCGGAACCGTGAAGTGGTTCAACGCGACGAAGGGTTATGGTTTCATTCAGCCGGAAGACGGTTCGAAGGACGTATTCGTGCATATCTCCGCGGTCGAGCGCGCTGGCATCCAGCGCCTCAACGAAGGCCAGCGGGTGAGCTATGATGTGGTGTCCGAGCGCGGCAAGTCCGCGGCCGGCAACCTCAAGGCTCTCTAAGATTTGTTGAGAAGGGGGCGGCCGGTGGGTCGCCCCTTCTTTTTTGTCTGTATTTCGGCGGCAGGCGGCCCGGCTCTCTGCCGCTAACGCCGTTTCTTTCCAAGAAGCGCGACCCAACGGAGTTTCTCCATGGCTAAAGAAGAATTGCTTGAGTTCGAAGGGGTCGTCACCGAAATCCTGCCCGAAGCGCGCTATCGCGTGCGCCTGACCAACGATCACGAGATCATCGCCTATACCGCCGGTCGCATGAAGAAGAACCGCATCCGCACCCTCGCGGGGGATCGCGTGACCGTCGAGGTTTCGCCGTATGATCTTCACAAGGGCCGTCTCGTGTTCCGCCACAAGGATACCCCGAGCGGCGGCGATCAGAGCGGCGGTCCGCCCCGCGGCGGAAATCAGCGTCGCCCGCAGCGCCGCTTCTAAGAGCCGGCGGCGACGCACCTCAACGTGCGCGCCGCGGCTGCCGGATCTTTCTGAATACTGTTGGCCCGCGCCTTTGCGGTCCATCCAATAAAAAAACAAGGAGAACGCGATGACAAAAATCGCAGGACGCATTTACAAGCGCCAGCCGCCGAACCCTGTTCAAGCGCTGGGCCGCCGCCATAAGTATGCCATCGGCCAGACGGTCACCCTCTTGAAGGCCGCCGGTCCGCGCCTGCCGCGCAAGGTGGAAGAAGCCAACACCAACGAATTCGAAATCACGCGCCTTTTGCCCGAGCAGGGCCCGGATTTCCTGTACCGCGTCAAGAACGCCTCCACCTCGCAGGAGCGTGTGGTGTCGGAAAGCGAAATCAACCCGAAGGCCTGAGCGGCCGGGCGTTCGCCCGCGCAAACGGCGTGCGCGTTTTTTTGGGCGGGATGACTTCGGTCATTCCGCCCTCGCATTTCGGGGAAGCAGCACATGCTGCTCCTCGGTCACCACCTTGCGGATCCAGTCGCGGACGACGGTGACGCGCTCGACATGCGTGAAGTCTTCGTGCATCGAGATCCAGAACGAACGCCGGATCGCGATTTCGTTTTCCAGAACCAGTTTCAACCGCGTGCCTTCGGTCATGAAGGCCGGAAGAACGCTGAGGCCCAGCCCCGCGTCGGCGGCGGCGAATTGCGCGTTGATGTTGGAGCTGCGGAATTTCACGCGCGCCCGCGGCACCACTTCATCCAGATAGCGCAGCTGCGGCGCGTAGATCAGATCGTCCACGTAGCCGATCAGCGCGTGATTGCGCAGGTCGTCGACGGCTTTGACGGGCGCCTTGCCTTTCAAATAGGCGGCGCTTCCATAGAGGTGCAGCATGTAGTCGCTGAGCTTGCCGGCGACCACGCGGCCGACGCGCGGGCGGGAAAGCGTGATGGCGAGGTCCGCCTCGCGCTTGGAGATGCTGAGGAACTGCGTACCGGCCACCAGCTCGACGTCGATGCCGGGATAAAGCGCATAGAACTGCGCCATGCGCGGCGCCAGGAATCGGCTGCCGAAACCTTCCGGCACGCCGACCCGGATCGAACCGCGCAGAACTTCGTCCTGCCGCCCGACGGCGTTGGCGATATGGACACAGCGCGATTCCACGTCCT
The DNA here is from genome assembly GCA_041919675.1 of Rhodospirillaceae bacterium. GTDB lineage: Bacteria > Pseudomonadota > Alphaproteobacteria > Rhodospirillales > Rhodospirillaceae > SHVO01. The sequence goes on from JAYRTJ010000098.1 coordinate 8,190, forward strand.
CGGCCATATGCACGAGCTGCGCGCCGGCGGCCGTCAGCATGTAGCCGCCCGGGGTCTTGTTGAAGAGGTGGGCGCCCAGGCGCTGCTCAAGGGCTTCGATCCGCCGGGCGACGGTGGTGTGGTTGACGTCTAAGGCCGTGGCGGCGCTGGTTAATTTACCGCGGCGCACCACTTCCAGAAAGAAGCGCAGGTCGTTCCAGTCGTACATCGCGGGGTCAAAACGGCCGAAAAATGGAATGTGCGTATTTGCACAGATTATCTGCAAAACATAGCATGGGCTTTATGTTTTTGCCCACTAGAATGCCGCGACTTTTTGACCGCCTCTGACCTTGGGAGAGCCTAATGCGTGAGATCCATCATTTCGTGAACGGCGCGGAAATGCGCGGCACGTCCACCCGCTTCGGGGACGTGTTCAATCCGAACACCGGCGAAGTCCAGGCGCGCGTGAATTTCGCCTCGAAGGCCGACGCCGCGAAGGTGTTCGCCGCCGCCGCCGCCGCGGCTCCGGGGTGGGCCGATACGCCGGCGCCGCGCCGCGCCGCCGTCATGTTCAAGTTCCGCGAACTCGTCCTGAAGGAAATCGACACCCTCGCGCATCTTCTCGCCTCCGAGCACGGCAAGGTGCTGGCGGATGCGAAGGGCGACATCCAACGCGGCCTCGACGTCGTCGAGTTCGCCTGCGCCATCCCGCACGTCCTCAAGGGCGAATTCTCCGATACGGTCTCGGGCGGCATCGACGTCTACTCGATGCGCCAGGCGCTCGGCGTCGTCGCCGGCATCACGCCGTTCAACTTCCCGGCCATGGTGCCGATGTGGATGTTCGCCATCGCCATCGCTTGCGGCAACACCTTCGTCCTGAAGCCTTCGGAAAAGGATCCGAGCGTTCCGATGCGTCTTGCCGAGCTGATGCTGGCCGCCGGCGCGCCTCCGGGCGTGCTCAACGTCCTGAACGGCGACAAGGAAGCCGTCGATGCGATCCTCACCGATCCCGTCATCCAGGCCGTGAGTTTCGTCGGTTCCACCGACATCGCACGCTACATCTACAGCACCGGCACCGCGCACGGTAAGCGCGTGCAGGCCATGGGCGGCGCCAAGAACCACATGATCGTGATGCCGGACGCCGACCTCGATCAGGTCGCCGACGCACTGATCGGCGCCGGCTACGGCTCGGCCGGCGAACGCTGCATGGCGATCTCGGTGGCCGTGCCGGTCGGCGACAAGACCGCGGACGCGCTGCGCAAGCGCCTCGAGCCGCGCGTGCAGTCTCTGAAGGTCGGCATTTCGACCTCGAACGACGCGGATTTCGGTCCGCTCGTCACGAAGGCGCACCTGGAAAAAGTGCGCGGCTACATCGATCTCGGCGTCAAGGAAGGCGCCGATCTCGCCATCGACGGACGCAAAATGAGCTCGCTGCAGGGTTATGAAAACGGCTTCTTCATGGGCGGCAGCCTGTTCGACCGCGTGACGCCGGACATGCGCATCTACAAGGAAGAGATCTTCGGACCGGTGCTGTCCATCGCGCGCGTGAACGATTTCGACGCGGCCTTGAAGCTGCCCTCGGAACACGAGTTCGGCAACGGCGTGTCGATCTACACCCGCGACGGCGATACAGCCCGCGAATTCACCCGCCGCGTCAACGTCGGCATGGTCGGCGTGAACGTGCCGATCCCGGTGCCGGTCGCGTTCCACACCTTCGGCGGCTGGAAGGCGTCGGCGTTCGGCGACACCAATCAACACGGCACGGAAGGCGTGAAGTTCTTCACCAAGATCAAGACCGTGACCTCGCGTTGGCCGACCGGCATCCGCGCCGGCGCGGACTTCTTCATCCCGACGATAAAGTAGAGACCCGTCGTTCGCGGTTCCGCACCAAAACCGGGTGTGGAACCGCGGCGCGTGCTATATGCGGCCCATGAACAGTGCCGCGTCCGCAGCAATCATAGGCGCCGGTCCCGCCGGACTGATGGCCGCAGAGGTCCTTGCCGAGGCGGGGCATGCGGTCGATGTCTATGACGCCATGCCCTCGGCGGGACGTAAGTTCCTCATGGCCGGCAAGGGCGGCCTCAATATCACCCATACCGAGCCGGCGGCGCCGTTTCGCGCCCGCGCCGGCGCGCTCGCGCCGTTTCTCGATGCATTTGGGCCGGGCGACATCCGCGCCTGGATTCACGGTCTCGGCATCGAGACATTCGTCGGCACCTCGGGCCGCGTTTTTCCCCTGGAGATGAAAGCCGCGCCGCTCCTGCGCGCCTGGCTGCGGCGCTTGCGCGGGCAGGGCGTGCGTCTGCATATGCGCCATCGTTGGACGGGATGGACGAAGGACGGCGCTCTTGTGTTCGAAACGCCCGCCGGCGAGATCGTTCATCAGGCGGCGGCGACGGTCCTCGCGCTGGGCGGCGGTTCATGGCCGCAGCTTGGTTCCGATGGGTCCTGGACCAAGACCTTGCGCGGGAAGGGGATCGAGATCGCGCCGCTCCTGCCGTCGAACTGCGGTTTCGATGTGGGCTGGAGCGAGCATTTCCGCGAACGTTTCGCGGGCGCGCCGGTAAAACCTGTCGCGATCAACCGCCGTCAGGGCGAATTCATCGTCACGGCCGGCGGGATCGAAGGCGGCCTGGTCTACGGAATTTCCGCGCAGGCGCGCGATGAGATCGTCGCCAAGGGCGTCTCGGTTCAACATATCGATTTGCGCCCCGACCGGAGCGAGGCTCAGCTTTTCGCCGCGCTCTCCCGTCCGCGCGGCCGTGCGTCCTTCGCGACGTACCTGCGTAAGGCCGGGGGGCTCGAAGGCGTGAAGGCGGGTCTTGTGCGCGAGCTGCTGCCCGGCGCCGACAGCGCCGATGCGCGCACGCTGGCCGGCGCGATCAAGGCGCTGCCCGTGCCGCTCCGCGCGGCCCGCCCCATCGCGGAAGCCATCAGCAGCGCCGGCGGCGCTTCATTTGGCGGCGTGGATGAAGACCTCATGGTGCGCGCGCTGCCGGGTGTTTTCCTCGCGGGCGAAATGCTCGATTGGGAAGCCCCCACGGGCGGCTATCTGCTCACGGCGTGCCTGGCGACAGGCCGCGCCGCGGGAAAAGGCGCGGCGCGCCGGCTTGCGCGCTGAAACAATACGCGGGCGGCCACCGTTCTGCCCGGCGATGAAACACAAGCCTCCTCAAGCCGCACGCCCGCCTCGGGCACATTCACGCCGCGCGCTACGTCCGGTTGCCGGACAAACCCGCGAAAGCCGCGGCCCTGAGACCTCTCATTATCCTGAAGACGACACGTTCTCGCTCGAACGGGGGCCGAAAACACGCCCGAGTCACGAGTTCGACGACGATCTCGTTCGCTGATTGCGATCTTAGCGGCGAATGGAACCTGCTCCGCTCCGCGCGCATTGAGGCTTGCGGAAGTAACCACAAGGGAGTTTTAGAATGAGCGACACTTCAAACGGCGGCGGCAACAACGGTCTGTATTTCATTGTCGGCGGCCTGGTGGTGATCGTGGGCCTTGGCGCCTTCCTGTTCTTCGGCAACGCCAACCACAGCGGCACGAGCGCGACGGGTGGGTCTTCGACCACGATCGAGCGCACAATCACGCCGGATGGCTCGTCGACGACGATCAAAAAGGATTAGCGCCGGCTAAGCGTTGACCAGCTCGAGCCAGGCTTCGAGGTTGGCGCGGCCCTGAGTCGAAGCGACGAGGGGCCGTTCCTGACGCTGCAGAGCATTCATCCAGTCCTGGAGATCGGCGCTGGAATCGGCGGCGGCCGGAGTCTCATAGCGGCGCGCCTGAAGGTCATCCATCAGGAAGGTCAGCGAGCTTTCCGGATCCTGCATCACCGGGATCAGGTGGGGCATTTCGAGGCTGTGAAGCGCGAGGCCCATGGCCGCAGTCCTTCCGGGAAAGTGAAGGACTTGACCTTCGCCCCAAAAGGTTAACAAAGGCCTGCCGGCCCCCCGCCCTGCGAAGCCTTAGCGGCCCTGCGAAGCTTTAGCGAAGCAGGGTCAGTTGGTCCTGACCGCGAAATACGCCATCATTTCAGCGCCGTCCGCGAATTTCAGTTTAATGGGCAGGGTTTCGCCCATCTTGAGGGGGCCGGTCAGGCCCATGATCATGATGTGGCCGCCCGTGGGGGTCAGCTCCGCCCGGCCGCCGGGGGGCACCGTCAGAGCCTTCACCATGCGCATTTTGACGATATCGCCGTCCATGACCGTCTCATGGATCTCAGCCATGGCGCCGCCGGCCATTTCCAGGCCCACCAGGGTGTTTCCCTTCCCGGACTGATCGATCAGGGCCATGTAACCGGCCGTCGCGCGGGACTGGCCAAAGGTGATGCGGACCCACGGATCCTCGACCTTGACGCCCGGCTCGGCCGCGGCCCACGGCGCGGCCAAGGGGAAAGCGACCGCCATGGCGAGAAGGACCCAGCGCAGCATCTTCAAGAACTCCTGTCGTTTGACCCGTGGCATGACGCCGCACCTATGGTAAACGGCGCGCCCATGTTGCGTATCGATAATCTTACCTACCGTATCGGGCCCCGCGTCCTCCTTGAAGAGGTCAATGCGTCCGTCAACGCCGGCGACCGGGTCGGTCTTGTCGGCCGTAACGGCACGGGCAAGACGACCCTCCTGCGTTTGATCTGCGGCGATATCGGCCCGGAGAGCGGCGGCATTGAAGTGCCGCGCCGCTGGAGCATCGGCATTACGCGCCAGGAAGCGCCGGGCGGCGACAAAAGCCTGATCGACACCGTGCTGGCGTTCGACGCCGAGTTGGTGTCCCTGATGGCCGAAAGCGAGACGGCGGCCGATCCTTATCGTATCGCCGAGATTCACACGCGCCTTGCCGACAAGGACGCCTACAGCGCGCCCGCGCGCGCGGCGTCGATTCTGTCGGG
>JAYRTJ010000099.1:0-12597 GCA_041919675.1 Rhodospirillaceae bacterium
ACCGGCGCCGCCGCCGCGTCCGTTTCGACACACAGCATGAAAAGGGGAGCTGCCTGATGCAGTCCATGCCGCTCGATATCGGCATCATTCATTTCGTTGGCATCGGCGGCATCGGCATGTCCGGCATCGCGGAGGTCATGCACAACCTCGGCTATCAGGTGCAGGGCACCGATATCGCCCAGAACGCCAACGTGGACCGCCTGCGTGCGCTCGGTGTGCGCATCGAAATCGGCCACCGCGCCGAGAATCTCGGCGACGCCCGCGTCGTCGTCATCTCCTCGGCCGTGAAGGCGGACAATCCGGAAGTCGCCGCCGCCCGCAAGGCGATGCTGCCGATCGTGCGCCGCGCCGAGATGCTCGCCGAATTGATGCGCCTCAAGTGGTCGGTGGCCGTCGGCGGCACGCACGGCAAGACCACGACGACCTCGCTGGTCGCCACGGTGCTCGACGCCGCGGGCCTCGATCCGACCGTCATCAACGGCGGCATCATCAACGCCTACGGCACCAACGCGCGCCGCGGCGAAGGCGAATGGATGGTGGTGGAAGCCGACGAGTCCGACGGCACATTTACACGTCTTCCCGCGACGATCGCCATCGTCACCAACATCGATCCCGAACATCTCGACTTCTACAAAGAGTTCGCGAAGGTGAAAGAAGCCTTCCGCACGTTCGTGCTGTCGATCCCCTTCTACGGCTTCGGCGTGCTGTGCATCGACCATCCGGAAGTGCAGGCGCTGCTGCCGCAGCTGACCGACCGCAAGATCATCACCTACGGCCTCAGCCCGCTGGCGCAGGTGCGCGGCATGAACCTGGTGCTCGATACCGCCGGGGTCCGCTTCGACGCCGCCCTCTCCGACCGCCTGACCGGCGGCGAGCGCGTGATCAAGGACATCCGCCTCACCATGTTCGGCCAGCACAACGTGCTGAACGCGCTGGCCGCGGTGTCCGTCGCCGCCGAGATGGGCATTTCGGACGATCTGATCCGCGAGGGCCTCGCGCGCTTCACCGGGGTCAAGCGTCGATTCACGCGTGTCGGTGAAACCAACGGCATCACGGTGATCGACGACTACGGCCATCACCCGGTGGAAATCGCCGCCGTGCTGAAGGCCGCGCGTCAGGCCACCAAGGGCCGTGTGATCGCCGTCGTGCAGCCGCACCGCTATTCGCGCCTGCAGTCGCTGTTCGCCGAGTTCTGCCAGTGCTTCAACGACGCCGATCATGTGATCGTCGCCGACGTCTATCCGGCCGGCGAGCAGCCGATCCCGGGCGTCGACCGCGACGCGCTGATCAACGGCCTGCACGCCCATGGCCACAAGGCCGTCACGGCGCTGGTCTCTCCGAAACACCTCGCCGCCGTGATCGACGACATCGCGAGCGCCGGCGACATCGTGGTCTGCCTCGGCGCCGGCAATATCACCGCCTGGGCGCACGCCCTTCCCGCCGACCTCGCGGCCATCAAGCGGAGCAAGCAATGATGGCCCAACGGCGCATCCGCACAGATCTGGCCGAACGTCTGCCCCGCATCCGCGGGCGCTACGACGTCATGGCCGATCTTGGCCGCATGACATGGTTCCGTGTCGGCGGCCCGGCGGAAGTGCTGTTCTCGCCCGCCGACGTCGAAGATCTGGCGGCATTCTTGAAAGGCAAACCGGAAGACGTGCCCGTGCACGTGGTCGGCCTCGGTTCGAACATGCTGGTGCGCGACGGCGGCGTGCCGGGCGTTGTCATCCACCTCGGCAAGGCGTTCTGCACCATCGCCGCCGACGGCGTGAACCTGCGCTGCGGCGCGGGCGCGGTCGATGCGACGGTCGCCACCGCGGCGCGCGACGCGTCCATCGCGGGCCTCGAGTTCCTGACCGGCATCCCCGGCACCATCGGCGGCGCGCTGCGCATGAACGCGGGCGCCTATGGCCGCGAGATCAAGGACGTGTTCGTCGGCGCAACGGCGCTCGACGCCAAGGGCGACGTCCATCAGCTCGATGCCGCCGCGATGCGCTTCTCCTACCGTCATACGAACGTGGCCGAAGACTGGATTTTCACCGGCGCCGAACTGAAGGGAACGCCGGGCAATCAGGACGTCATCACCGCCCGCATCCGCGAAATCCGCGCCGAGCGCGAGCAGTCGCAGCCGACACAGGCGCGCACGGGGGGGTCGACCTTCGCCAACCCCCCCGGCTCCAAGGCTTGGGCGTTGGTGGACGCCGCCGGCTGCCGCGGCCTCTTGCGCGGCGGGGCTCAGATTTCCCACAAACACGCCAACTTCCTGATCAACACCGGCACGGCAACGGCCGCGGATCTCGAAGGCCTCGGTGAAGAGGTCCGTAAGCGCGTGAAAGATCATTCCGGCGTTGAACTCGTATGGGAAGTGCGCCGCATCGGCGTGACCCCGGACGACGAGAACGCCTTGTTGCGGAGTTCGCGTCCATGAAGCGCCCGGCATCCATTCGCCGCGTGGCCGTCCTGTACGGCGGTTTTTCGAAGGAACGCGAGATCTCGCTGGTCTCGGGCGGCGCCGCCGACCGCGCGTTGCGCGCCAAAGGCCTCGACGTCACTAAGATCGACGTGCCGCGCGACATGGCCTCGCTGGTCGCCCAGATCGACGCCGCGAAGCCCGACGTCGTGTTCAACGCCCTGCACGGCCGCTACGGTGAAGACGGTTGCATCCAGGGCCTCTTGGACATGATGGCGATCCCGTACACCAACTCGGGCCGCATGGCCTCCGCCGTCGCCATGGACAAGCCGGCCGCGAAGCGCATGTTCGCCGCCGCCGGGATCCCTGTCGCGGAAGAAAAGATCGTGACTGTTGCCGAGGCTGAGCGCGGCGACGTCATGGCGCGCCCCTACGTCCTGAAGCCGGTCAATGAAGGCTCGAGCGTCGGCGTGAAGATCGTGCGCGCGGGCGACAACCACCCGCCGCTCGACGACCTTGGTCTGGGTAAAGACGATCTGATCATGGCCGAACGTTTCATCCCGGGCCGCGAAGTCACCGTGGCCGTGATGGGCGATCGCCCGCTGGCCGTCACCGAGATCACGACGGGCCGCGACTTCTACGATTACGAAGCGAAATATGCCAAAGGCGGCTCGAAACACGCCCTGCCGGCCGATCTGCCGCGCGCGCAATACGAAAAGGCGATGGAACTTTCCCTGATCGCACACAAGGTGCTCGGCTGCCGCGGCGTTTCGCGCGCCGACCTGCGCCTGGATGGCGACACCTTCTACATGCTCGAGGTCAACACACAGCCCGGCCTGACGCCGACATCTCTGGTGCCCGAGCAGGCCAATTATGTCGGACTGAGTTTCGAGGATCTCATGTACTGGATGGTGGAGCACGCCGAATGCGACGCCTGATCTTACGTTCCGCGGCCGCCCTCGCCGCCGTGGGCGCGATTGCCGCCATCGTGAAGCTGGCCCCGCTGCCGGAGTTGGCCGCCGCCGATGCAGGCTTTGTCGAAGGCAGCGCCGGGATGGGCTTCCGCCTGAAGGCCCTGACGGTCGAAGGCCGCCACATGACGGCGCGTGAAGACCTGCTCGGCGCGCTGGATGCCGAAGTCGGCACCCCGATCGCGGCCATCGACGTCGTTAAGGCGCGAACCGAGGTGGAAAAGCTGCCCTGGGTGCGCACCGCCAAGATCGAGCGCCGCCTGCCCGACACCATCCACATGGTGATCGAAGAACGCATCCCTTACGCGCTGTGGCAGCACGGCGAGAAGTACACACTGGTCGACCATGAAGGCCACCTGATCGTCGACGTGCCGGACTCCGACTCGCGCCTGCCGCTGATCGTGGGCGCGGACGCGCCGGCGAACGCGGCGGAATTATTCGAAGCCCTGAAAACGCAACCGGAACTCGCCAGCCGCGTTCAAGCCGCGGTGCGCGTGGGCGCGCGGCGCTGGAACATCTATCTCGACGCCTACGAGGGCGGCATTTCCGTGCGCCTGCCGGAAGAACATATGGCCGAGGCGTGGGTGCGCCTCGCCGCCCTCGAGAAGGAACACAAAATTCTGCAGCGCGACCTCGCGTTCATCGATCTTCGCCTCGAAGATCAACTCGTCGTTCGCCTGCGCAATACCCCGGACGCCAAGGAACCCGCGGTCGCGGGCACTTCGAAGACGCCGGCGGTACGGGTCAAGCAGCGCCTTTAAGCGGGAAGGCAAAGGGGAAAGAACATGTTCGGCAAGAGCACATTGAAGGGCGCGAACGCCATCGCCCCCAACAGTACGTTCGCCGCGTTGGATATCGGCACCACCAAGGTCGCCTGCTTCATCGCCGAGATGGGTGAAGGCGAACTGCATATCACCGGGTCCGGCCATCACCGCTCGCGCGGCATGCGCGGCGGCCAGGTCATCAACCTGGACGAGGCCGAAGCCTCCGTGCGCGCCGCGGTCGACGCCGCCGAGCAGATGGCCAACAGCCGCATCGACCGGGTATTCGTGAACATGTCCTGCGGCACCCCGCAGTCGACCCGCGTGGACGTGGAACTGGCCGTGGCCGGCCATCAGATCCGCGATACCGACGTGCGCCGGGTGCTGGAGCACGGCAGCGCCCAGTTCGACCCCATCGAGCGCGAACTGATCCACTGCATCCCGACCGGCTACTCCATCGACGGCGGCAACGGCATCATCGACCCGCGCGGCATGTACGGCGGCAAGCTCGGCGTCAACATCCACCTGGTCACCGCCGCGGTCGGCCCCGCGCGCAACCTGGCCTCGGTCATCGAGCGCTGCGACCTCGACGTCGAAGACCGGGTCGTGTCCTCCTACGCTTCGGGCCTCGCGTGCCTTGTGGACGACGAAAAGGACCTAGGGGTCACCGTCATCGATATGGGCGGCGGCACCACGACCATCTCCGTCTTCCAGGAAAGCCAGGTTGTCTACGTCGAAGCCATCCCCGTGGGCGGCATGCATGTGACCGGCGACATCGCCAAGGGTCTTTCGACCCCGGTGGCCCGCGCCGAGCGCCTGAAGACGGTCTACGGCTCGGTCATGCAGACCCCGGGCGACCACCGTGAGCTCCTGAAAGTGCCCCTCGTCGGCGAAGAAGACGAGGAAAGCGCCAATGAAATCCCGAAATCCCTGCTCGTTCAGATCATCCAGGCCCGCATCGAAGAGACCTTGGAACTGGTGCGCTCGCACCTCGAGGCCTCGGGCTTCGCCAAGACCGCCGGCCGCCGCGTCGTCCTGACCGGCGGCGCCAGCCAGCTGGAAGGCGTGCGCGACCTGGCCGAACTGATCCTCGACAAGCAAGTCCGCCTGGGCCGTCCGCGCATGATCCGCGGCCTGCCCGAGTCCATGTCGGGCCCCGCGTTCGCGACGGCCGCCGGACTCCTGCGCTACGGCCTGCGTGAACACGTGGCGCGCCCCGACTACGCGGCGATGGACGCCGCCAGGAGTAAGAACGGCTTCGGCCGCATCGGCGCGTGGCTGAAAGAGAATTTTTGAGAACTTCTGAGGCGTGACTCGCAGAAATGATGTACATTCATTTCGATCAAGTCACTCCAAAGCAAAAATAAAAAACGGACCGATAACAAAGCAACTGAGTTCCGAAACAAGAAAAACAACAAAAAAACGCTCACAAACAAAAACAACTCGAACCGTTGCTAACGACAAAAAGACATTTGGAGGCTGCAAAATGACCATCAATATTAGTGTGCCTAAGACGACGATCGAGGCTCAGCTGAAGCCCCGCATCAGCGTCATCGGCGTGGGCGGCGCCGGCGGCAATGCCGTCAACAACATGATCCAGAGCTCCATGGAAGGCTGCGATTTCATCGTCGCCAACACGGACGCCCAGGCTCTGGCCCTCTCGCGCACCGACCGCCGTATCCAGCTCGGCCGCGACACCACCCAAGGCCTCGGCGCCGGCGCTCAACCGATCATCGGCCGGGATTCCGCCGAAGAAGCCCTCGAGATCATCGCCCGCGAGCTCGACGGCTCGCATATGGCGTTCATCACCGCCGGCATGGGCGGCGGCACGGGGACGGGCGCCGCGCCGGTCATCGCGCGGATTGCCCGTGAACTCGGCATCCTGACCGTCGGCGTGGTCACCAAGCCGTTCCACTTCGAAGGCGTGCACCGTATGCGCCTGGCCGAAGCGGGCATCGAAGAACTGGCCGGCGTGGTCGACACCCTGATCATCATCCCGAACCAGAACCTCTTCCGCGTCGCCAACGAGAAGACGACCTTCGCGGACGCCTTCAAGATGGCCGACAACGTCCTGCACGGCGGGGTTCGCAGCGTCACCGACCTGATGATGATGCCGGGCATGATCAACCTGGACTTCGCCGACGTCCGGACGGTCATGAAGGAAATGGGCCGCGCGATGATGGGCACGGGCGAAGCTTCCGGCGAACGCCGGGCGCTCGACGCCGCCGAGGCCGCCATCGCCAACCCGCTGCTCGAAGACACCTCGATGAAGGGCGCCAAGGGCGTTCTCATCAACATCACGGGCGGCTCCGACATCACCCTGTTCGAAGTCGACGAAGCGGCCAACCGCATCCGCGAGGAAGTCGAAGGCGAAGCCCACATCATCTTCGGCTCGTGCTTCAACGAAAGCATGGAAGGCAAGATCCGCGTGTCGGTGGTCGCCACCGGCATTGAATCGGCCGCGGGCGTGCAGCCCCGTCCGATGTCGCAGCGGACCGAAACCCGCGCGGTCGGCCGCCGCATGCCCGAGATCCGCACCTCCGCGGCTCCGGCTGCCGCTCCGGCCCCGACGATGCGGGCTCCGGCTGCTCCGGTCGCCGCGGCTCCGGCCCCGGTTGCCGCGGCTCCGGCTCCTGCCGCTCCGGCTCCGACTCTCGCCGCTTCGCTGGCGCCGGTGCAGACCTCCTTCGCCGGCTTCGGCGGTCCGACCCTGGCTCCGGCCACCGGCGCCGTCGACTTGCAGGCTGAAGAACAGGCCCTGATGGAAATGGCCGCCGCCGTGCGGGCTGAACTCCAGGCCGCCGCTCCGGCCCCGGAAGTGATGCCCGAGCCGGTGATGGCCGCGCCGGTTGCTCCGGCCCCGATCGCGGCGCAAGCCGCGGCCGTTGCCGAAGCCGTCGCCCGCGCGCCGGCCGCCGCCGCCCCGCGGATGAACATCGCCCCGCGCGATGTCTTTATTCCGAAAGCGGCCGTGGAACCGCGCATGGAGTTCCGCATGGACAGCGACCGCGCCGAGATGGTCACGGCGGCCGCGCCGGCCCCCGCGCCGGTGGAAGCCGCTCCGGCCCCGGCGCCCGCCGCCGCGAAACCGGCGGAAGGCCGTGTCAGCCTGTTCGGCCGCTACCGCAGCCTGACCGCGCGTCCGAAGGTCGAGGAAACAAAGGCTCCGGAGCCGCAAGCCAAGGCGCCGGCCGGCCTCAACATCTCGGTCGGCCCGATGGACCGCCCGGTTTCGTCTCACGACGAGGATGAGCTGGAGATTCCGGCCTTCCTGCGCCGCCAGGCGAACTAAGACTTATATATAAAGCCTACCATCTGTCGGGGGGCCCGCATCTTGCGATGCGGGCCTTCTGCTTTTAATGATGTGCGACTTTGTTTTTCTCCCTCCCCTGCAAGGGAAGGGTTGGGCAGGGGCCGGTTTTTGTTATCGAACAAAACGATAAACCGCCCCCCTCCCGACCTCCCCCTTTCAGGGGGAGGAATAAACTTTTAGGAGGGCACGCATGGCTTACGAAAACATCCTGGTCGAAACGCGCGGGGGGGTCGGGCTGATCACCCTGAACCGCCCCAAGGCGCTGAACGCCCTCAACTCCGAGCTGATGCGCGAACTCGCCGCCGCCATCGACGGCTTCGAGGCCGACCGCAACGTGCTGTGCATGGTGCTGACGGGCAGCGAGAAAGCCTTCGCCGCCGGCGCCGACATCAAGGAAATGGCGGTGCGCGATTTCCCGGACACCTACACCACCGATTACATGTCGGGCCTGTGGGAACGGGCCTCGACCTGCCGCAAGCCGATCATCGCCGCGGTGGCCGGTTATGCGCTGGGCGGCGGCTGTGAACTGGCCATGCAGTGCGATTTCATCATCGCTGCGGACAACGCGAAATTCGGCCAGCCGGAAGTCAATCTCGGCACTATTCCGGGAATTGGCGGCAGCCAGCGCCTGACCCGCGCCGTCGGCAAGTCCAAGGCCATGGATATGATTTTGACCGCCCGCAACATGGACGCCGCGGAAGCCGAACGCGCCGGCCTCGTGGCCCGGGTCGTGCCGCTCGCCAGCCTGATGGAAGAAACCATGAAGGCGGCCGAGAAAATCGCCGGCCTGTCGCTGCCGGCCATCCTGATGGCCAAGGAAGCCGTCAACCGCGCGTTCGAGGTGACCCTGGCCGAGGGGGTCCGGTTCGAGCGCCGCCTGTTCCACGCGACCTTCGGCGTGGCCGACCGCAAAGAGGGCATGACGGCCTTCGCGGAAAAGCGGAAACCCAACTTTACGCACAAGTAGGCGCCGCTCCCCCTTTGCGAGCAGAATCAGCCGGTTTCACCGCGCCTGCCCCGCAGGCAGTGGTTGTGGTTGCGTGTGCAAAGCAATATGGAAAGGCGGTTTGGGCGAAAAATTCCGGCCAAAATGTTGTCTTTCCATCCTTTTTTTGCTTGTAAAACCGGAACAAACCGCTGAAATATCGGTTGTAGGTGAGGTCTCGGGGGTTTGCTACCGAACCATGGCGCTGGCCACGGGTGGAGATGTGCTTGTGGCGACGCTTAAGAACAATCGGTGATGTATGACCTTTGACTCGAGTCCCTCGGACGCCGTCGGCGTCCCCTTGACGACATCTACGCCCTACGACGATCCCAAACCGGTCTTTCAGAAGACCCTCAAAACCTCCATCGGCTGCACCGGCATCGGCCTGCACACGGGTGTGCGCGTCGCCATGAAGCTGCACCCGGCGCCGCCGAATACCGGCATCGTTTTCCGCCGCGTCGACCTGGTCGGCGGCGGCGCCACGATCAAGGCGAGTTGGGCCCAAGTGGTCGACAGCCGCATGTGCACCGTGCTCGCGGACGAAAACGGCATCAGCGTCGCGACCGTCGAACACCTCATGTCGGCCCTGTACGGCCTTGAGGTCGACAACGTCGTCGTGGAACTGAACGGGCCCGAAGTGCCCGCCATGGACGGCAGCGCCGCGCCTTTCATTTTCCTCATGGAATGCGCCGGAATCGTCGAACAGGACGTGCGCCGCCGCGCCCTTCGCATCCTCAAGCAACATTCCTACGTCAACGGCGACAAGATGGTCGCCCTTGGCCCCTGGCACGACGGCCTGCGCGTCGATTTCCACATCGACTTCCGCGCGCCGGCGATCGGCCGCCAGAGCTGCTCTTTCGTGGTCGGCACGGACACCTTCAAGGAAGAACTGAGCCGCGCCCGCACCTTCGGCCTTCTGTCCGATGTGACGGCCCTGCGTGAAGCGGGCCTGGCGCGCGGCGGCAGCCTGTCCAACGCCATTGTCGTGGACGGCAACCGCATCTTGAACGAAGACGGGCTGCGTCATGACGACGAATTCGTCCGCCACAAGGCGCTCGACGCCGTTGGCGATCTTTACCTGACCGGCTTCCCCATCATCGGCCACTTCATCGGCCGCTGCTCCAGCCATGCCGATACGGCGCGCCTGATGCATCAGGTTTACGCCGATCCGACGTGCTGGGAGATGGTGGAGATGTGGCACCGCCCGGCGGCCGATACCGCCTCCTGGCTGAATAAGGCCGGGATTGCCGCGCGTGCGGCGGCCCCGGAACGCCTCTCGGCCGTGGTCGGTTAGCAATTAAACACGGGCCGCGGCGTGACACGCCGCGGCCCTCTGCTTATACTGCGGCCCAATTCGCGGCCCTTTTGGACCGCCCTCTCCCTTGCGTGGAGCTCTAAAGGTCTATGCTGAAGTTACAGCGCGTTATTGCCGCGTCCGCCCTGATGCTGGTCGGTGTCCTCCTGTCCGCCTGCGGCGACAAGGAACTCGCGTACCGTGAACAGTCGGTCTACGAGATCTACAGCCAGGCCGTGGTGCACCTCGAGAACGGCCGTTACGAGCAGGCCGCGCTGTTCTTCGACGAAGTCGAGCGTCAGCACCCATACTCCGTGTGGGCGACGAAGGCCAAGCTGATGTCGGCCTACAGCTACTACCATGACGGCAAGTACGACGAGTCCGTCACGCGCCTCGACCGCTTCATCCAGGTGCACCCGGGCAACCGCGACATCGCGTACGCCTATTACCTGAAGTCGCTGAACTTCTACGAACAGATCGCCGACGTGCGCCGCGATCAGGAATACACCGTGAAGGCCCTCGACGCGCTGCAGGACGTGGTCACCCGATTCCCGGCGACGCCGTACGGCCGCGATGCCCGCCTGAAGCTGGACCTCACGCGCGATCACCTCGCCGGCAAGGAAATGATGATCGGCCGGTTCTACGAGAACAATCGCCACTATCTGGCGGCCATCAACCGCTTCAAGAACGTGGTGGACACCTACAGCACCACGTCGCATGTGCCGGAAGCGCTGTACCGCCTGACGGAATCCTTCACCGCGCTCGGCCTCAAGGAAGAAGCGCAGAAGAGCGCCGCCGTGCTCGGCTACAACTTCCCGCAGGATCAGTGGTACAGCGACGCCTACGCGCTCATGGGCGGCAACGCGACCGTGATCGTGCGCGATCAGCCCGCACCGCCGCCGGCGCAGCAATAAGGCGTCTCATTGGCGGGGGCACGGGGTGGAATGCTGACGCATCTGTCCATCCGCGATGTGGTGATTGTCGATAAGCTCGATATCGACTTCGCACCCGGTCTTTGCGTGCTGACCGGCGAGACCGGCGCGGGCAAATCCATCGTTCTCGACTCTCTCAATCTCGCGCTCGGCGGGCGCGCCGACGGCGCGCTGATCCGCCCCGGCTCGGACAAGCTGAGCGTCGCGGCGTCCTTCGCCCTGCCGGCGAAACATCCCGCCCGCGCGGTGCTCGCGGATCAGGACATCGCGCTCGACGACGACGAACTGGTGCTGCGCCGCGTGGTCGGCGCGGATGGACGCAGCCGCGGCTTCGTCAACGATCAGCCCGTCAGCATCGGCCTTCTGCGGTCCCTCGGCGACCTTCTGGTCGAGGTGCATGGGCAGTTTGAAACGCACGGTCTGTTGGATCCCGGCACACATATCGACGCGCTGGACGCCTATCGCGGCGCGGCCAAGGGCGGCGCCGCCGCCGATGAGGCCTGCGCCGAAGCCTGGCGGGCGTGGCGTGAAGCGCATGACGCGCTGAAGACGGCCCAGGACACGCTGGCCTCGGCGTTGGCCGAAGAAGACCTTCTGCGCCATCACGTTTCGGAGCTGGGCGCCCTCGCGCCCAAGGCCGGCGAGGACGCCAAATTGGCCGATGCGCGCACGGCGCTGCGCCACGGCGAACAGATCATGAAGGCGCTGGTGGAGGCGAAGGCCGCTGTCACCGAAGGCAATGACGTTGAAGCCGCGCTGCGCACGGCGGTGAACAAGATCGCCAAGGCGGCCCCGCAATCGGGCGGCCGCCTGGAGAGCGCGCTGCGGGCGTTGGAGCGCGCCGCCATCGAGGTGGGCGAAGCGGTGCATGAACTGCACGCGGCTTTCGACAGCCTGGAGAGCGATCCGCATGCGCTGGAGAAAGCCGAGGAGCGGCTGTTCGCCCTGAAAGCCGCCGCCCGCAAACACAACACGCCCGTGGACGATCTCGCGAGCCTTCTGGAACGCCTGAAGGCGCGCCTGGCCGCCATCGACAACGGCGCCGATCACGTCAAGAAACTGGCCGCGGCCGAAAAGACGGCGCGGCTTGGCTATGAACAGGCCGCCAAAGCCTTGAGCGAGGCGCGCAAGACCGCGGCGAAGGCGCTCGACAAAGGGGTGGCCAAGGAACTCGCGCCGCTGAAACTCGACAAAGCGATGTTCCTGACCGTGGTCGCGGCGAAACCCGAAACCGCGTGGAACGCCTCTGGCGTCGACCGCGTGGCGTTCGAAGTGGCCACCAATCCCGGCCTGCCGCCGGGCCCCTTGGACAAGATCGCTTCGGGCGGCGAACTCGCGCGTTTCATGCTGGCGCTGAAAGTCGTGCTGGCCGGATCGCAAGACCGCGCCGTCTTGATTTTCGACGAAGTGGATGCCGGCATCAGCGGCGCCACGGCCAATGCGGTGGGGGAACGTCTCGCCCGCCTGGCCAAAAGCGCGCAGGTGATGGTCGTCACCCATGCCCCGCAAGTGGCGGCGCGCGGCGACAATCACTGGCGTGTGTCCAAGGTCAGCAAGGCCGGCCAGACCACCACCAAGGTCGAACGGCTGGACAGCACCGCCCGGCGCGAGGAGATCGCGCGCATGCTGGCCGGCGAAAAGGTCACCGATGAAGCGCGGGCGGCCGCGGAAAGCCTGATGAGCGGGCCGCTGTCGTGACGCCTCCGGCTCTCACCACGCGCGACGTCGCGGTCGCGGACCTCACGGAAAAACAGGCGAAATCCGAACTTCAATCCTTGGCGAAAGTCATCGCCGCGCATGACGTCGCCTATTACACGCAGGACGCTCCTGCCGTGTCGGATGCGCAATACGATGCCTTGCGTCGGCGCAACGACGCGATCGAGAAGCGGTTTCCGGACCTGGTGCGGGCCGACAGCCCCGGCAAGCGCGTG
>JAYRTJ010000100.1:0-12588 GCA_041919675.1 Rhodospirillaceae bacterium
TTCGGCGTTTCGCTGGCAGTGGACATTTTGTCTTCCCGGAATGGTCAGAAAACCTGCCCCAAGTGTAGGAGGGCCATCCCCCATGTCCAAGAAACCATTGGGAAAAATAGTGCAACGCGCTGTAAGCAGACGGGCTTCTGTTACACGACGTTACACCAACTTCAGGTCCCCGTTACACCCTTCACAGTCGCGCGACATCCAAAGGTTACACGCCGCATTCCACAATCCAGCCGTATTATTCGACCACAAGGGGGCTCACGTCCCGATGTCCACGAAGGTCCACATGACTCGTACCGCCACCTTCTCCGGCACCATCCTCATCGTCGCCGGTTTTGTCGCGACCTCCCTCGCCGCCGAGCCCGAAAGCACCGAGCGCCGCGAACGTCTCGAGGCGCGTCTCGTGCGCGGCGATCTCGCGCATGTCGCGATCATCGCGAACGAAGACCATACGTTCGCGGTGGAGATTTCGCCACACGATGAACAGGTGCGATGAACGGAACATGGGAGCGCGATGACGCGCTCCCTCAAGGAGACCCGGTCCGTACGGAAGCCTCTCCCCTCTGCGGCTTCCCTCCTCCCCTAGGGATGGACCGGTCAAGCCCCGGCGGTGACCCCCCTCATCGCCGGGGTGTATTTTTTCCAAGATCAGCCCAGTTCTCGACCGATAGCCCTGGGATATCCCGGAAGCCCGCGCCGTTATCGGTGACGAGCACCGAACTCGTGCTGATCGCGTGCGCGGCAATCATGCAACAGCTCGGTCAGCACCTGTGCTGCCCTTCGATGCGGCTGCGGCTATCGCACAATTGTTCTTGTTTTGTTCTTTTTCCAGGCCTATGATTCCTGGATGTCACCCGGTTCAGCCAAGAAAATCCCGAACCCCAATCCCCGCGGCGAGGCCCGTTATATGGGCGGCGCGCTTGAGGGGACCGTCGGCGTGCACCCGGACGCCCGCCGGGGCCGTGGGGCCGTCAGCAACGCCTCCGGGCGCTATGAGAGCCGGGGCACGGTGGCCCTGGACGACGGCTGGGACAATCTCGACGCCCCGGCCCCGCCGCTGCGCACCGAGATCCTGAAAGATTCCACCCGCAGCATCATCGCCCGCAACACCTCGCCCGACATCGGCTTCGACCGGTCCATCAATCCCTACCGAGGCTGCGAGCACGGCTGCACCTACTGCTTCGCCCGGCCGACCCATGCCTATCTCGGCATGTCCCCCGGCCTCGATTTCGAAAGCAAGATTTTCGCCAAGCCCGACGCCGCGCACCTGCTCGACAAGGAATTGCGCGCGCCCAGCTACCGCTGCCGCACCATGGCCATGGGCACGAATACCGATCCCTATCAGCCGGCCGAACGCACCTACAAAATCACGCGGTCTATCCTGGAAGTGCTCGCGCGCTTCAATCACCCCGTGGGCATCGTCACCAAGTCCGCCCTCGTCGCCCGCGACGCCGACATCCTGCACGCCATGGCCAAGAAGAACCTCGCGAAGGTTTCGCTCTCGGTCACGTCGCTCGACCACATCCTCGCCCGGAAAATGGAACCGCGCGCCTCGACGCCGCAGCGGCGCCTCGCCGCCGTCAAGGATCTCAGCAGCCTGGGTGTTCCCACCGGCGTGATGTTCGCCCCCGCCATTCCGGGCCTCAACGATCATGAACTCGAAGGCGTGCTCGAAGCCGCGCGCGATGCCGGCGCGACTTCCGCGGGCTACGTCATGCTGCGGCTTCCGCTTGAGGTGAAGGACCTCTTCCAGGAATGGCTGGCCGCGAGCGTGCCTGAACGCGCCTCACGCGTGATGAGCCTGGTGCGCGCGATGCGCGACGGTCTCGATTACGATCCCAAATGGGGCGAGCGGATGACCGGGAATGGCCCTATTGCCGAAGCTTTCGCGGATCGCTTCAGACTGGCGTGCAAGCGTCTCGGCCTCAACAAGCCGCAGCCGCCGCTCGACACGGCGCAGTTCAAGCCCCCGCCGCGCGCAGGGGATCAGCTCGCATTGTTCTAAGCGGGTGGTAGGCGGGAACGCCGAAACCGAGATCGATCCAGTGCGCGTCGCAATAAGCCAGGAGATGCGAGACCGTGTCGTTGGTGTTGATGGCCTCCATCAGCACCACGCAGCCGATCACGCAGGGCGGCCCGCCCGGGAACCCTTCCACCGGCAGCGTGACCTCCTCGAACGTCACATCGCGCTCCGACGAGGTCACGGTGTTCTTCAGCACCGACAGGCCGACGCGATGATCGACGATGCTGCGTTGAAAGCACCAAAGATCTTCCGCCATCTCCGGCGTGTCGGAATACGCAAGAAGGTCCTGCCCCGTGAGGTCTTCGCCGGCCAGTTCCACCAAACGGGTCCCGTGCAGGCGCACGCGGATGTTCTTCGTGGGCAGGATGTCTTTGATCACGATATGCGGCTGAAGGTGCGGCTGCGGGCGGCTCAGAAAATCCTTAAGCGCCGGCAAGCCGTCACCGACGCGCAGCGATTGCCAATGGGCATGAAAAGCCCGGGTGAGCTCCGTTCGAAACGGATACATTCTGATGACCCATCCCACGCATCTTTTGGGTCTCCAGCAAACATCTAAAAGGGATCGAAATCGAGCAAAAAGTCCGCCGGCGCCCTTTCAGCGGCCATAATTCTACGTGGCGCTTACGCTTCCGCCGCGCGCAACAGACCCGCCGGTCGATGTTTGACCGGCGCACCGCAGGCGGGAACGCCGGCCCCGATGTCGATCCAGCGCGTGGAAGTATGCTTCAAAAGCCTGAACATCGCGTCCTTGTAATCGATCACCTCGACGAAGCCGAGGCAGCAGACCATGCACGGCGGGCCGCCGGGGAACGGCGTCAGCGGCAACTCCACATCCTCGAACGAAATCGAGCGTCCCGACGCGGTGGCGGCAAGCTTCACGCTGCGGAGGCCGACAGGATGCGTGGCCACCATGTGCTGATGGAACCACAACTCTCCGGCCATGGCCTCGCTGCCCGCGAACACCATGAGGTTCCGGCCCGTGACGTCGACGCCAAACACATCGACAAGATGCGTCCCGAAAAGACGTACGCGCAAATAGCCCGGCTCGACGACGTCCTTGATCGCAACGTTCGGCTGCAAGATGGGATGCGGCTTGCCGAGATAGTCTTTCAACGTCGGCAATGCGTTGCCGACGCGTAAGGATTGCCAGTGGGCGAGAAACGAACGGCAGTGATCGGTTCTGAAGATGGTCATGGGCTCGGGGTCAATTCGA
The DNA here is from genome assembly GCA_041919675.1 of Rhodospirillaceae bacterium. Lineage (GTDB taxonomy): Bacteria > Pseudomonadota > Alphaproteobacteria > Rhodospirillales > Rhodospirillaceae > SHVO01. Next base: position 3,234 of record JAYRTJ010000100.1, read on the forward strand.
AAACCAGCACTACGCAAAACCAAACGCAGGGCCGACAACAGACACCCAAAACCTCGTGAAATCGAGTGAAAAAATTGACCGCCGGGTCAGTTCGGCCGGGCGGCGGCGCTCGGCGGGAGGCGCATTAACATGCGCCTACCCGCCAAGTCCTTATAATCCCACGCGGGGATGGTATTCGGGGATGCCGTCCGGGTCCTCGTGGATAATAATATCCACACCCGGGAATTCGCCTTCGATCGCCTTCTCGACATCGTCGCAGATCCGGTGCGCCTCCAGCAAAGTCAGAGTCGGGTCCAATACGATATGCATTTGTATATGCTTTTGCATGCCCGAGCTGCGCGTGCGCAGCTCATGAACGCGTTTTGCTTTCGGATGCTGGAGCGCGATCGCGATGATGCGCTCGCGTTCCTCGGCCGGCAGTTCCTTGTCCATCAGCGCATCCACCGACCGTATGGCAATGCGAATGGCATTCACCAGGATGAAGACGCTGATGGCGAGGCCGAACACCGGATCCGCCCACGCGAAGCCGGGCATCGAGGCCAGCGCCAGCGCGGCGATAACGCTCGCGTTGAGCAGAAGATCGCCCATGTAGTGCAGAGAGTCCGCGCTGATCGCCATGGACGACGTGCGCGCGATCACGTAGCGCTGCAGCGTCACAAGGCCGAGCGTGACGGCGATGGAGAACAACGTGACGCCGATCCCGAGCCCCGCATCCGTCACCGGCGCCGTGTCATGCAGGCGCGAAATGGCCTGCACGATGATGAGCACGGCCGAACCCGCGACGAAGGCCGCTTGGCCAAGTCCGGAGAGCGGCTCCGCCTTCCCATGGCCGAACCGATGCAGATCGTCGGCGGGCGTCAAAGCAACCCGGACGGCGATCAGATTGAGGGCCGAAGCCAGAAGATCGAGCGCGGAGTCCGCGAGGCTTGAAAGCAGCGCGACCGATCCGGTGTGCAGGTAAGCCCACGTCTTCACCGCGATCAGAAGAACCGCGCACGCAACAGCCGCGCGCGTGGCCAGGCGCATGAGAGAAGCGGGACTTTTGGTATCGGTTATTTCGGTCATCCTGGGGCCTGCGGGCGGCTGCGCCCACTCACGGATTCAAACGCACCGTCGTCCACCCGTCGCCATCGCGCTGGAACACGAGGCGGTCATGCAGGCGGTTCGCGACGTTGAACCAGAATTCGATGCGCTCGGGTTTCAGGCGAAAACCCGTCCAATAGGGCGGGCGCGGCACGGGGCCGCCGGCGAAACGCTTCTCCATCTCCACGACCTTGGCTTCGAGCGCCGCGCGGCCCTCGATCTCGCGCGACTGCGCCGAGGCCCAGGCCGCGATCTGGCTCTGGTGGGGACGCGTCGCGTGATAAGCGTCGGCCTCCGCCGGCGTCACCTCGGTCAGCGTTCCTTCCGCGCGCACCTGGCGCAGCAGCGACTTCCAGTGGAAGCAAATCGCCGCCGCCGGATTGTCCGCGATCTCGCGGCCCTTGCGGCTTTCGGCGTTGGTGTAGAAAACGAAGCCGCCGCCGCTCACGTCCTTCAGCAAGACCATTCGCACCGAGGGCTTTCCGTCGGGGGTCGCCGTGGCGAGGCTCATGGCGTTCGGCACATCGGGCTCCTGCGCGATGGCTTCGTCGAGCCAGCGCCGGAAGAGCTCCAAGGGGTCGGCGACGTCGGGGATGAGAATGGACACAGGGGGGTACTCGTAAGACTGTGGCAAGGCCGTTACCCTCGGTCTCCCTCAGGCCCTTGTCAATCTTCGGGTTTTTTCACTTTTGGGGACTTTTCCACCCCTTGCGGATGCCACGGGGCGCACTTATTTTTGCCACCATTCTCGGGCCTTATGAGGCCTCGGGGCGGTGAGCACGCGAACCAAATCACGGACTCAATCGTTTAAGGAAGACCTCCGGCCGCGCCCTTCGCGCCGGACCCAGTGCATAACCAAGGTGAAGGTCATGATTAGATCCAAGTCGTCGAAACTCGCAGTCATCATGGCGGTCGCCGCCGGCTTGTCCTTGAGCGCTTGCGCCGAGGGCAACAACCAGACCGGCGCCACCCTCGTCGGCGCGGGCCTCGGCGGCCTGCTCGGCTCCCAGTTCGGCAGCGGCAGCGGCCAGCTCGCGGCGGTGGCCATCGGCACCCTCGCCGGCGCCGCCATCGGCAGCTCGGTCGGCAAGCGCATGGATGAAGTCGACCGCATGAAGATGCGCGAAGCCGAAAACCGCGCATACGGCGCGCCGATCGGCGAGGCCATCATCTGGAATAATCCGGACACCGGTCACCGCGGCACCGTCACGCCGGTGCGTGATGGCCGCAGCCAGCGCGGCGAATACTGCCGTGAGTTCCAGTCCGAGATCATCGTCGGCGGCGAGCGTGAACGCGGCTTCGGCCGCGCCTGCCAGCAGCCCGACGGCTCCTGGAAGATCGTTTCGTAAAAGAAACGCCGAACATCGAAATGAAAACGGCCCCGGAAACGGGGCCGTTTCTGTTTTTGCGTGCCGCAGGCCCCTCACGCCTCCACCGGCTCCTGCATCAGCCGGCCCAGGGTGATCGACAGCGCGCGCTGTTCGGACTCCGCGGCCTGACGTAACGCGGCGGCGATCCGCCGGCCCGTCTCGCTGTCGTCGAACTCAGGCGCCTCGGCCATGCCAAGGCCGAAACTCAAGCCGAACCCGAAGCCGTGCACGAGGTCGGCCAGCGGCGTGCGGTCCAAATCGCGCGCCAGCATCCACTCGCCGGCGTCGGTCACGGCCACAAATCGCGTGTTGCGCAATTCGCCCAGCACCGCGGCGAAAATGATATCCGGCGCACTGATGGTGCGCGCCAGCCGCGCGGTCGTGAGCCCCTTGCCCTCGCGCGCGGCGCGCTCCAAACGCTCCAAAATCGACAACGCGGTCATAAGCCTTCCGGCCGGCCCCACCACCGCGCCGCTGCGTTCATGACGCCAGTCCGGCAGCGAGGCGGTGACAACCGCGCCGGCGAGGACGACGACCCAAACCACGAAGATCCAGATCAGGAAAACCGGGATCGCGGCCATGGCGCCGTAAATCGCCTGATAGGCCGTCATGGTCAGCACATAGAACGCGAAGGTATATCGCACGAAGGTCAACAGCCCCGCCGCCAGCATGGCGCCGATCATCGCGTCTTTCAGGAAGACCCGGCGGTTGGGCACGATCGCATACAGCACCGTCAGCACCAGCCAGCCCAGCACCGCCGGTGCGATGCTGCCCAGAACGATATCGAAGTTGCTCGCCTCCTCCGGCGCTCCGAACAGCGGCAGAGCCGCGAATATCCCAAACAGCGAAAACCCAAGGCCCAGGAGCAACGGCCCGATGGTCATCAGCGTCCAGAAGACCAGGAGGCGGATCGCGAGGCGGCGATGACGCGCAACCCGGAAGATCTTGTTGAAGGCGCTTTCGATGGAGACCAAAAGGACCAGCGCGGCGGCGATCAAGCCAATGATGCCGACCGCGGTCAGTTCACCGGCCGCCCGGACGAACCCGGCGATGGCCACGCCGACATGCAAACCGGTTTCGGGCATGAGGTTGGAGAGCAGGAACTGTTCCATGCGCTCCCGAAGCGTGCTGAGGCCGGGATAGGCGGCCACGGCGGCAAGCACCAGAGCCAGCGCCGGAATCAGCGCGAAGATGGTCGAGAAACTCAATGACGACGCCATTTCCAAGATGGCGTGCTGGCTCATGCGCCTCAAAAAGAACCGCATGGTCACGCGCAGCGCCGGACGCGGCCGGACGCGTCTTTCCATCGGCGGATCCGCTGATTTTTCCGGGCTTTCGCTCATGGCCCTTGCGCGCCCCATGCCTTGCCCTGTAACGCCTTTAGTGTAGGATGCACTAAGTTATTGGTTCCCGAAAGGTTTTCGGAAGAATACGAATGAGTGGCGGCAGTTTGCTCGAAGGAAAATTCGGCCTCATCATGGGTGTGGCCAACGATCGGTCGATTGCGTGGGGCATTGCCCAGCAGGCGGCCATGCATGGCGCCACCTTGGCGTTCACCTATCAGGGCGATGCGCTGGAAAAGCGCGTGCGTCCGCTCGCCGAAAGCGTGAAGAGTCCCCTCGTCCTGTCCTGCGATGTGACGGATGAAGCCTCGGTCGCTTCGGTGTTTGAAGCCATTGAAAAGACATGGGGACGCCTCGACTTCGTCGTGCACGCCATCGCCTTCTCCGACAAGGATGAGTTGAAGGGCCGCTACGTCGAGACATCCCGCGCCAACTTCCTGCGCACCATGGATATCTCCTGCTTCTCCTTCACCGATGTCTGCCGCCGCGCCGAACCGTTGATGAAGGACGGCGGCAGCCTCGTCACCCTGTCCTACTACGGCGCCGAGCGCGTGATGCCGCATTACAACGTGATGGGCGTCGCGAAAGCCGCGCTTGAAGCCAGCACGCGCTATCTCGCCGCCGACCTCGGCTCCAAGAATATCCGCGTCAACGCGATCTCCGCCGGCCCGATCAAAACCCTCGCGGCCTCGGGCATCGGCGACTTCCGCTACATCCTGAAGTGGAACGAGCTCAATGCCCCGATGGACCGCAACGTCACCATCGAGGACGTGGGCAAGTCGGGCCTCTACTTCATCAGCGACTTGTCCAGCGGCGTGACCGGCGAAGTTCATCATGTGGACTGCGGCTACCATGTCGTCGGCATGCTCGCGCCCGAATCCTCACAAGGCATTGCGGATCTGCTTAACGGCGCGAACCTCGCCAAGTAGAGAATTATGTCCGCGAATACCTTCGGCACGCTCTTTCGCTTCACGACCTTCGGCGAGAGCCATGGCCCCGCCATCGGCTGCGTCGTCGACGGCGCGCCGCCGCGCATCCCGCTGACCGAAGCCGACATCCAGCTGTGGCTCGACAAGCGCCGCCCCGGCCAGTCCAAGTACACGACGCAGCGCCAGGAACCCGATACCGTCAAAATCCTCTCCGGCGTTTTTGAAGGCGTCACCACCGGCACGCCCATCGGCCTGTTGATCGAGAACGTCGACGCGCGCTCGAAGGACTACGGCGACATCGCGCAGAAGTTCCGCCCCGGCCATGCCGACTACACCTACCAGCGGAAATACGGCATCCGCGATTATCGCGGTGGCGGACGCTCGTCCGCGCGCGAAACCGCGATGCGTGTCGCCGCCGGCGCCATTGCGCGCAAAATTCTCGCCGCGCGTCTCGGTGACGGCGTGTCCATTCGCGGCGCGCTGATCCAGATGGGCCCGCACCGCATCGACCGCGCCAACTGGGATTGGGCCGAAGTGGACCGCAATCCGTTCTTCGCGCCGGACGCAAAAGCCGCCGAAGCCTGGGCGGGTTATCTTGAAGGCGTGCGCAAGCAGGGGTCGTCCTGCGGCGCGGTGATCGAAGTCGTCGCCGATGGGATTCCTGTCGGCCTCGGCGCGCCCATCTACGCCAAACTCGACGCCGATCTCGCCGGCGCGCTCATGGGCATCAACGCTGCCAAGGGCGTCGAGATCGGCGCCGGCTTTGAAGCCGCCGCGCTGTCGGGTGAAGAGAACGCCGACGAGATGCGCGCCGGAAAAGACGGCGCGGTCGAATTCCTGTCCAATAAGGCCGGCGGCATCCTGGGCGGCATCTCCACCGGCCAGCCCATCGTCGCGCGCGTGGCCATCAAGCCGACCAGTTCAATCCTCGCGCCGCGCAAGACCGTCGATATTCATGGGAATGACACCGACATCATGACCAAGGGGCGTCATGATCCTTGTGTCGGCATCCGCGGCGTGCCCGTTGCCGAGGCGATGGTCGCCGCCGTTCTTGCCGATCATCTGTTGCGCCATCGGGCGCAGAATTCATAAGGATACGCGTCCGGGGGGACGTTCGGGGGCGCTGTTTTAACTAGGAGCCACGATGCGCACATTCGGAAAAGTTCTCCTCGGTCTCTTGGCCAGCCTCGGTGTGCTCGTCATCGTGGCCCTTGTCGGCCTCGTCTACGCCGTCTCCAGCTTCAAGGGCGATGATCACAAGGCCCGCGCGCCGGACAAGATCGTCCTCACCCTCGATCTCGACAAGGAGATCTCCGAAGGCCGCGCGCACCACGGTTTCGCCGGCCTCGGCAAGTCGAAACCGCGCATGCAGGACGTGATCATCGCGCTGCGCCGCGCCAAGGACGACCCGCGCGTCGTCGCCCTGCGCGCCACCTTGAGCGTTTCGCCGCTGGGCCTCGCTCAGGTCCAGGACGTGCGCGATCTGATCGCGGAATTCGAAACCTCGGGCAAACCGACCTACCTCTTCTCCGAAACCATGGGTGAGACGGTCGGCGCCATGCCGTCCTATTACCTCGCCTCGGCGTTCGACAACATCTGGGTGCAGCCGTCAGGCACCGTAGGTGTCGCGGGCATCGGCACAGAGCAGATGTTCTTCAAGGACTTCCTCGAGCGTTTCGGCATCAAGGCCTCGTTCCTGCAACGCAAGGAATACAAGAGCGCGGGCGAACAGTTCACCAATTCCAGCATGTCGGCGGCCAACCGCGAAGCGCTCACGGCCCTGCTCGGCTCCTGGTTCGATCAGATGATCGCCGGCATCGCGGACAGCCGCAAACTTGCGCCCGAAGCCGTGAAGACCCTTGTTGACCGCGGCCCGCTGCTCGCCCGCGAAGCACGCGACAGCGGCCTTGTGGATGCCATCGGCTACCGCGATGAATTCGACGCCGCGGTCAAGGAAAAGGCCGCCGGCGCCAGCGACCTCAACGTCAGCGAATATCTCGATCTCGGCGCCGCCGCCAAGGCCGCCTCCAAGAAAATCGCCATCATCAACGCCGTGGGCGAGATCGTGCGCGGCGACGAGGAGGAAGAGCAGAACCTGTTCAGCGCAGCCACCGGGGTACGTTCGGGCGTCATGGCCAAGGCCGTGCGCGACGCGCTGGCGGACAAAGACATCGCCGCCGTCATCATCCGCGTCGACAGCCCCGGCGGCTCCTATGTCGCGTCCGACACCATCTGGCGCGAAGTGGTGAAGGCCAAGGACAAGAAGAAGCCGGTCATCGTCAGCATGGGCAACCTCGCGGCATCGGGCGGCTACTTCATCTCCATGCCCGCCGACCGCATCTTCGCCCAGCCCGCCACCATCACCGGTTCTATCGGCGTCGTCATGGGTAAGGTCGTCATCGGCGGCGCCCTCGACAAGCTCGACATCAATTTCGACCGCATCACCTTTGGCGAGTCCGCGGGCATATTCAGCTCGACAACGGACTTCTCGCCGGCCCAGCTCGCGCGCCTCAACCAGATGTTGGATGCCACCTACGCCGACTTCACCGGCAAGGCGGCGCAAGGGCGCGGCAAGACACAGGAAGAAATCGAGAAAGTCGCGCGCGGCCGCGTCTGGACGGGCAAGGACGCCCTCGCCAACGGCCTGGTCGATGAACTCGGCGGCCTGTCGAAGGCTATCGACTACACCAAGACCAAGGTAGGTCTTCAGCCGACCGACACGCTTGAGCTCGTGCCCTTCCCGAAACCGAAGGGCCGCCTCGCCGAGTTCCTGAGCGGTCTCGGGAACCCGGACCTCCCGTTCGGCATCATGAGCGCGCTGCAGACGCTCGCACGCATCGGCGATGTCATGACCCCGGTGATGAATGAGCTTGAGTCGGCCAACCGGCCTGGGACCCGACTGTACATGTCGCCAATGACGGTGAGATAGATATTTATTCCCTGCCCTGAAAGGGGAGGACGGAATCTATGTGAACCGCGCACCGATCAGGAATTCCACATTGCCCTCGGGCCCGGTAATCGGGCTCTTTTCGATCCCCGTCACGCTCCAGCCCGGCTGCGCGGCGAGCCAGTTTGAGATCGTCTCGCAGACCTCGGCGTGAAGTTCCGGCTCGCGCACCACGCCCTTCTTGCCGACGCGGTCTTTGCCCACTTCGAACTGCGGTTTGATGAGCGCGATCATCCAGGCGCCCGGCGCCGTCAAACCCATGGCGGCAGGCAAGACAGTCCGCAGACCGATGAAACTCGCATCGCACACCACGGCGCCGACGGGATCGGGGATTTGCGCGGCGTCCAGCGTGCGCGCGTTGGTGCGCTCCATCACCACCACGCGCGGATCGACCCGCAGCTTGTGCGCGAGCTGCCCGTAGCCGACATCGACGGCGTAAACCTTCGCCGCGCCGTTGGTCAGAAGAACGTCGGTAAAGCCGCCGGTCGAAGACCCCACGTCGACGCAGATGCGGTCCTTGGCCTCAAAACCAAAGTGCTTCAGGCCGTGTTCGAGCTTGAGCCCGCCGCGCGACACCCACGGATGCGGCTGACCGCGCAGCGTGATTGCGGTTTCAGCGTCGAACTTGGCGCCGGACGACGTGAGCTTCTGTTCGCCGGAATAGACCAGGCCCGCCATGATGACGGCCTGCGCCTTGGTGCGGCTCTCAACGAGACCGCGATCGACGAGAAGCTGATCGAGACGGATTTTCTCAGGCACGAGCTGGCTTGTCGCCCGCGACAACGCCGAGCGCAGAGAGCGCCGTCTGCGCGATGGACGGCGCCGTCAGGCCCGCCGCCTGCAATTGATCTTCCGGCTTGGCGTGCTCGAAGAATTCATCCGGGATGCACAAAGTGCGGATCTTGAGGCCGTGATCGAGCAAACCTTCCTTAGCCAGATGTTGCAGCACGCTGGCGCCGAAACCGCCCGAGGAGCCCTCTTCCACCGTCACCAGCACCTCGTGCGTGCGCGCGAGACGTTCGATCAGCGCCGCGTCGAGAGGTTTAGCGAAACGGGCATCGACAACCGTCGTCGAAAGACCCCGCGCCGCGAGATCGTCGGCGGCCTTCAGGCATTCCGCGAGGCGCGTGCCGAGACTGAGCAGCGCGACCTTGGAGCCTTCGCGGATGACGCGGCCCTTGCCGATCTCAAGCGGCGTGCCGCGCTCCGGCAGGTCCACGCCCGTACCCTCACCGCGCGGATAACGCACGGCAATGGGGCCCGTATCATGCGCGGCGGCCGTGGCCACCATATGCATCAGCTCCGCCTCGTCGGCCGCCGCCATGATCACCATGTTCGGCAGGCACGACAGATACGCGAGGTCGAACGTGCCCTGGTGCGTCGCGCCGTCGGCGCCGACGAAACCGGCGCGGTCCATGGCGAAACGGACCGGCAGGTTCTGCACCGCCACATCATGTATCAGTTGGTCGTACGCGCGCTGCAGGAAGGTCGAATAGATCGCGCAGAACGGCTTATAGCCTTCGGTCGCGAGACCGGCGGCGAAAGTCACCGCATGTTGTTCCGCGATGCCGACATCGAAGCAGCGGTTCGGGAATTTATCGGCGAACTTGTCGAGGCCGGTGCCGCTCGGCATCGCGGCATTGATGGCGATGATCTTGTCGTCCACGGCGGCTTCGGCGATCA
>JAYRTJ010000101.1:0-12362 GCA_041919675.1 Rhodospirillaceae bacterium
TCACCGGCGGCAGCGCGACATTGCGGAAATCGTGCGGGCCGAGCAGGCCGCCCCAGGATTCGAACAGCATCAGCGCCTGGGCGCCGGCGGCGGCCTGGGCGCGCAGATACACGATCATCGCGTCGGCGAGACGTTCCAGAAGCCGCGCGGTCACTTCGGGCTGCGCATGCACGAAGGAGCGCGGCACGGAGAATTCCTTCGAGGGCTTGCCGGCGACGAGATAGGCGAACAGCGTGAAGGGCGAGCCGGCGAAACCGATGAGCGGCACGTGGGCGGGAAGACCCGCGCGGGTGAGCTTGATGGCTTCCATCACGAAGGGCACGTCGCGCTCCGGCACGAGCGGGCGGATCGCTTCGACCTGCTTCAAGGTGCGGATCGGTTCCGCGATCACCGGGCCCGGCGCGTAGTCGAGATCGATGCCCATGCCTTCGAGCGGCACCATGATGTCGGAGAAGATGATGGAGGCATCGAAGGCAAACCGGCGGATCGGCTGCAGCGTCACTTCGGCGGCGAGCTCCGGGGTGCGGGTGAGTTCGGCGAAGCCCACCTTCGAACGCACGTCACGGTATTCCGGCAGGTAACGGCCGGCCTGGCGCATAACCCAGATCGGCATGTGCGGCGTCGGCTGGCGGCGGCAGGCGGCGAGGAACGGAGGCAGGGCGGTTTTGTCTGTCACGGGATGACTTTCCTAGGAGCCTGAAATAGCGGCATGGCGGCGGGCGTTCGCCTGGGCCAGCACGGCGTCACCGCCTTTGGAGATAAAGGCGGAGGCGGCGGCGAGGCCCAAATCGACAGCCTTGGAAACAGGACCGCTTTGCGTGACGGAGACGAAGTCGCGTCCATCGAGATTGCAGGCGGCGGCATAGAGTGAAAGTTCGGCGCCGCTCACGGTGGCGAGTACGCCGAGCGGGACCTGGCACCCGCCTTCAAGGCGGCCCAGCATGGCGCGTTCGGCCTCGATCGCGACGTGGGTCGGCATGTGGTCGAGCGGGCGCAGCCACCGCAGAGTCTCCGGGTCGTCCGGGCGGGCGCAAACCGCAATCGCGCCCTGCGCGGCGGCGTTGGGAAAGATATCGGTCGGCAGGATCTGCGTGATCCGTCCGCCGAGACCAAGGCGCTTCAGGCCGGCGGCCGCGAGAATGATCGCGTCGTATTCACCGTCGTCGAGTTTGCGCAGGCGGGTCGGCACATTGCCGCGCAGCTCCACCTGCTTCAGGTCGGGGCGCGCCTTGGCGAGGAAGGCCTTGCGGCGCAGGCTGGACGTGCCGATGCGCGCGCCGGGCGGAAGACTTTTGAAGTCGAGGCCGTCGCGCGAGACCAAAGCGTCGTGCGGATCCTCGCGCTCAAGCACCGCGGCCAGGGTCGTACCGGCGGTCATCGCGGTCGCAAGATCCTTCAGGCTGTGAACGAGAAGATCGACTTCGTTGTCCAGCAGCGCGCGGTCGAGTTCAGCGGTGAAGAAACCCTTGCCCTCGGTCGACCAAAGCGGGATGTCGGTCTGCAGGTCGCCGCGCGTCTTGATGATCACAAGATCGACCGTGGGCGCGCCGGGGATCAAACCAATAAGACGTTTGACTTCTTCCGACTGCCAGAGGGCCAGGGCCGAACCGCGGGTGCCAATTCGCAAACTCAAGGAACTTCTCCTTCCGGGAGGAAACGGTAGCCGACGCCGCGCACCGTCACGAAATGCCGGGGCTCGTGCGGCGCGCGCTCGAAAATCTTGCGCAGGCGCAGAATGAAATTATCGACGGTCCGCGTGGAGGGAAAAACTTCGTAACCCCAAACCTTCTCCAGGAGATCGTCGCGCGTGACGACTTCATCGGGCTGCTCGGCCAGGACCTTCATGATCATCGCTTCCTTCTCGGTCAGGTCATGGAACGAACCGTCCCAGGACTTGGCGCGGAAGGTGCGGAAGTTCACTTCATTGCCGGCGAAGCGCAGCACGCCGTCGGAGGCGGGCTTGGCCATGGACTGCTTGTACCAGTCCCAGCGGCGCAGGATGGCTTTCACGCGCAGGAGGAACTCGTCGAGATGAAAGGGCTTGGTGAGATAGTCGTCACCGCCCGCTTCGAGGCCGCGCACGCGGTCCTGCGGGTCGCCGCGCGCGGTGAGGAACAGGACCGGCGTGTTCTTTCCCTTCCGGCGCAGCTCCCGGCACAGCGCGAAACCGTCCATCTTGGGCATCATGACATCGAGGATCAGAAGGTCGTAATCGGACGCAAGCGCCTGCGAGAGGCCGGCGCCGCCGTCGTGGGCGGTGTCGGCCGCATAGCCTTCGGCGCGCATGTTCTCAGCCATGCCTTCCGCGAGATGCAGGTCGTCCTCGACGACGAGGATACGGTGCATGGATTCGGTCATGAGTTGTCCTGGGTCACGGCGGCGGGCCAGGTGACGGTGAAGGTCGCGCCCCTGCCGGGGCCGTCGCTATGGGCACGCGCTTCGCCGTTCTCGAAATGCATAAACCGCCGCACGATATAAAGTCCAAGACCGGTCCCAGCGGCATCGCGGCCGCCGCTGGTATCCAGCCGCACGAATTTCGCGAAAAGACGGTCCGCGTCGGCGGGTTCAAAGCCGATGCCGCTATCCTTCACGGCGATCTCGACCGCGCCGCCGAGGCGCCGGCCGGTGACGGTAATCGATCCGCCCTTCATGGGAGCGAGCGCGGCGATGGCGTTGTCGATAAGGTTGCGCACGACACCGTCGGTCGCGACAGGATCGGCGTAGAGGTCGAGATCGGGGGGAATATCGACGCTGAAGGTGACGTTCTCACGCTTGGCGATATCCTCGACATTCGCGAGCACATGCCGCACGGCTTCAGCCACGCCGATGCGTTCACGATTGAGTTGCACGCGTCCCCGGTCCAGGCGTGCGCTATCGAGAATCTTCGCGACCATGTTCTCCATGCGCCGCAAGTCGTCCAGCATCCGGTGTGACAGTTGCTGGAAGCGCTCCGGCGACAGCTGGCGGCGCAACATGGTCTCAAGAGAGAGCTGGAGGCTGGCCAGCGGCGTCTTGAACTGATGGGAAACCATGGCGAGGAAATTGTCCTGCTTGCGGCGCACCTCCGCCTCGCCGGACAGGCCGCGCCACAACACGGCGATGCCGGCCGCGAGCACGAGGAGGAAGAAGCCGCTCTCCCAGGTGTATTGGTTCGCGCGGCTGCGTCGGGCTTCATCGAGGGCGGCGACGGACTCCGCTTTCACACTGACGGCATCGCCGGAAACCTGCAGGTGCGGGAAGATCGCCGTGATCTCGGACGCATCGACACCGGCGGCCTCCAGGCGCTGACCGGCGGCAACGTCATAGGTATATAGCGCGCGGACCTGGTGCATGTGCTCTTGGGCGACATTACGCTGGTCGATCAGCCACCACAGCACCTGCGCCACCGCGAACACCTGCAGCCCGATCATGACGATGTGCAGGAAGCGGATGGGGTCGGAGCGGAGTATGGTGGCCATGGCGGATGGTCCGTTGTTGCTTACCGCGGCAGCGCGGCTGTTCGTTAGCGCGGCAGCGCCGCGACGGTCTCGGCAAGGCCCGCGACGAGGGTCTCGATATCCGCTTGCGTATGGGCGGCGGACAGGAACCCGACCTCGTAGGCCGACGGTGCAATGTAGATACCCTTGTCGAGAAGCGCTTGAAAGAGCGGCGCAAAGCGGGCGCCGGCGCCGCCGTCAACGGCTTCGGCGGAGCGCGGCGGCTCGCCGGGCTGGAAGGACAGCCAGAAGATCGAGCCGAGGCGCGCGAAACCGACCTCGCGGCCGGCCGCCTTCAGGGCCTGGGTGACCTTGGCTTCGAGAATCGCGCCCATGTCGTCGAGCTTGGCGATGACGTTGTCGCGCTCGAGGATGCGCAATGTGGCCAGCCCCGCCGCCATGGCGACCGGATTTCCGGAGAGCGTGCCCGCCTGATAGACCGGGCCTTCCGGGGCGATGTTGGACATGAGCTGGCGCGAGCCGCCGTAAGCGCCGACCGGCAAACCGCCGCCGATGACCTTGCCGAAGGTGACGAGGTCCGGGGTGATGCCGTAGTGGGCCGCGGCGCTGCCCTTGGGCACGCGGAAACCGGAGATCACTTCGTCGAAAATCAGAAGCGCGCCGTGTTCCTTGGTGAGCGCGCGGATCTTCTGGAGAAAGGCCGGACGCTGCAGGAGGAGGCCGTTGTTGGCCGGCACCGGTTCGACGATGACGGCGGCGATCTTCTTGCCTTCGGCGGCGAACAGCGCGTCGAGCCTGGCGTCGTCGTCGAGCGGCAACACGCGCGTGAGCGCGGCGAAATCCTTCGGCACGCCGGCGGACGACGGTTGACCGGCGGTGACGAGACCGGAGCCGGCCGCGACCAGAAGATGGTCGGCATGGCCGTGGTAGCAGCCGGAGAACTTCACCACGAGATCGCGACCCGTGGCGCCGCGCGCGAGACGGATCGCGCTCATGGTCGCTTCGGTGCCGGAGGAGACGAAGCGCACCTGTTCGAGGCCGGGATAAGCGGCGACGACTTTCTCGGCGAGATCAACCTCTCCGCGGCACGGCGCGCCGTAAGTGGTGCCGAGCGCCGCGGCCTTCTGAACGGCGCTCACGACTTCATGCTGCGCATGACCGAGGATGAGCGGGCCCCAAGAGCCGACGAAATCGAGGTAGCGTTTGCCGTCCTCGTCCGTGACGTAGGCGCCTTCAGCCTTGGCGATAAAGCGCGGCGTGCCGCCGACGGACTTGAACGCGCGGACCGGAGAGTTCACGCCGCCCGGGATGAAACGGCGGGCGCGTTCGTAGAGGGCGGCATTGGTATCGGTCACGGACTCTTCTCCTTATTGAGCGGATGGCGCGCGGTTTCGCCGTGGAGGGCGTCCTGCACGCCGCGCAAGTAAGCCTGCACGGCGGCGGGGCCCGATTCGGTGGCGAGCGCGCGCAAACCCTTGAGCGGCGCATGCGCGAGACGGCGCGCGAAACCTTCGGCCCACTGTTTGAGGCCTTCTTCGGTGGTTTGCGACTTGGGCAGGCGGCGCAGGCTTTCAACGGCTGCGCGCTGATACTGCATGGTGAGATCTTGAATAAGCGACGAGGCTTCGCGGATCGCGTATTCGCCGCGCAGGCGCTCAAGGTGCTCATCGATGACGATACGGGCGGCGGCGAGTTCGCGCAGACGTTCCGCGCGGCCCAAGGCGGCGTCGGCGATCACGGCATCCATGCCGAGGCGCGTGAGACCGTTCATCAGGCCGGCGGCGGGATCCACGTTCGGCGGCACGCCGAGGTCGACAATGAGCGTGCCACGCGCGGGCGCGGCGGCCGCGATCCGTGCGGCGACCGTGAGATCGATCAACGGCTCGGCGCCGCCGACCGCGGTGATGATGACGTCGATGGGACCGGGATTGGCGAGAAACTGATCGAGCGGACAGGCTTCGCCGTTCAATTCCGCCGCAAGTTCCTCCGCCGTCTCATACGTGCGATTGACGACGGTGATGGGCAGGCCTCGCGCGGCAAGTCCGCGTCCCGCATGACGCGTCATGGGCGAAATGCCGAGCAGGGCGACGCGTCCCCGCGCGCCGTCCACATGGGCGAGCGCGCGTTTCACCGCATAGTCAGCGAGGGATTCCACGTTCGCGGTGCCTGCGATTTCCCTATGCACGTCCTGGGCCGCGCGCAGAGCTTCGGCGAAGAGATAATCGAGTTGCGGGCCGCAGGTGCCGGCCGCCTTGGCCGCGCTCCAGGCCTGGCGGACCTGGTTGTAAATTTCGCGTTCGCCCGCTTTGGCGGAATCCAGACCCGAGGCCACGAGGAAGAGGTGCTCGGCCGCGCCCTCGCCCACCCAGGCCCGGAACACGTGGCGAACGTCGTCGCCCGCGAGCACGTCGGAGAATACATCCCCCAGGGCATCGCGGCAGTCCCGCGCGGTGAGGGATTCATCCCCGGCCACAATGAACTCGATACGGTTACACGTGCCGATATACGCAAGTTCGGGCACGCCAAGCCGGCCTGCAAGCGCGCGCAAGCGGTCCTCGATCTCCGTCTTCGGCCAAGCGAGCCGACCGATCCGGTCGACCCCCGCCGATTTATAGGAAGCGCCGATCAGCGCGAACTGGTCCATGGGCGGGGAAATAGCATGGTCCGGAACGGCTTATGTCACGGTTCTGTCATCGGGGCCTAATTGATTGATATGGCGTATTTATTTAATTTCCCCGAAGGGTGCCGGCAAATAAAGAGGCCGGCGCGAAACCGCACCGGCCTTTTCAATTTGCACGCAGTTAGTGAACCGAACGCGGCACCTTGAAGTAATCGAAGCTCATATCGCGGACCTTGCCGGCCTGGCCGTCGCCCTGCACGAGGTCCTTGAGGTCGTAGGCGGGCGCCTTCGAGAGCTCTTCCTTCGTCATCGGCACGACGTAACCGTTCTTGTCTTCGGAATAATCGAGCACCGACCACGGCACCGGCGCGTATTTTTCGCCCATGCCCATAAGCCCGCCGAAACCGACGGCGGCGAACATGATGCCGTTGGAAAGCTTATCGAGCACGACGTCCTCGACATGGCCGACCTTATCGCCCGTCGTATCGTAAACGGCGGTGCCTTTAACCTTAGAGGCGAGAATCGCGGTGGTGTGTCCAGCTGTTGTGGGCATTGGGGTCCTCCTTCAGAGAGCTTTGGAAATAAAGCCGGAAGGCTAACGGGACCCGCAAAACGTTTGTTCCGGCGGCGCTGTTACATTCCACGCGCAGAACCGGCGCAAAAAACGCGACAGGTCACAGCAATTTCATCTGTCACATTTACCAGTTGTTCCCCCAGCGAAATTTCAGTTTTCTGAAGGCATGCTGCCGCGCGGGTGGTGGACGCCGAATTGCTTCCCGTCTCTCGCGTGTGCTTTTTCGCGCGGCGGCCGCAACTGGTTTCAAGCGGGGCCGGACCATATTCAACACATGACAAACGGCCGTATTCCGGCCGGGGGAATTTCATGAGAAATGCCATCGCCGCAATCGCGATTGCGGTTACATGCGCCTTTTCGCAGGGCGCTTTCGCCGATCCCAACATTTACGGAAAATTGCCGGGCCTCGACAGCATCGATCTGTCGCCGCAGGGCACACGTTATGCGCTTGTCGCCGAGATCGGCGGACAGCGCCGCCTGCTCGTCATGGACGCCAAGGCGGACAAACCCGTGTTCATATCCGTCGTCCCGCCCGCGAAAATCCGCGGCCTGCGCTGGGCCAGCGAGGACCATCTGTTCCTGGAAATAAGCGACACACAGAACATGCAGGCCATGTTCGGCGCGACACTGGAAATCTGGAACGTGCTGTGGATCAACGTCAAAGACAAAAAAGCCGGCTTCGTTTTCAATGACGATCCCAGTGTCGCCGACGCGGTCTTCGGGACTTTCGGCACCTCGCAGGTGGATGGAAAGACCTACGCCTATTTCGGCGGCATTCCGCTGCGCCGTTCCACCGCGAGCCGCGCGGGCTACGATTGGGATCCGTCGATGGACCGCGATCTGTTCCGCGTCGATCTCGACGACGGCGATGTGCGGAGCGAAGCGCGCTCCGTGGAAGACGGCAATCATGATTGGATCGTCGGGCCGGACGGCAAGGTCGCCGCGACCGCGATCTTTTTCACCAAGGACGGCACCTGGCGCCTGCATGCGGGCGAAGGCAAGAACAAGCCGCTGCGCGCGCTAAAGACACCGACCGGTGAAATAGGCCTTTCGGGGCTGGGCCGCACGCCTGGCACCGCGCTGGTCGTCGATCACACAGGAGAAGAAGACCAACTTCAGGAAGTGAACCTCGCAACCGGCGAACAAACCTTGCTGCTTGAGGAATATGGTGTCGAAGGCATGATCTTCGACCCGGTGACGCGCCTTCTGATCGGCGCGCAAATCGGGGAGAATCCGGGCGCGGTGTTCTTCGACCAGGCGCTGGACGCGCGTTGGCGCAGCATGCAGAAAACGTTCCCCGGACTGAACCTGCGCCTCATTTCGTGGGACACGGGCCTCAAGACCGCGATCGTGCGTTCCGATGGGCTCCGTGATTCGGGCACGTTCTGGAAGGTCGACATGGCCACCGGCGTCAGCAAGGTGCTGGGCAAAGCCTACCCCTCCATCGGTCCGACGCGCGTCGGTCCGACGCAGATGGTGAAATACAAGGCGCAGGACGGCCTGGACATGGAAGGCGTGCTCACCCTGCCCGCCAACGGCCAGACCAAAAACCTCCCTGTCGTCGTCATGCCGCACGGCGGTCCGATCGGCCCCTTCGACGGCATCGGCTTCGACTGGTGGGCGCAGGCCTATGCGGACGCGGGTTATGCGGTGTTTCAGCCGAACTATCGCGGCTCGGGTGGATACGGCGCATCGTTCCGCGACGCCGGTTACGGCGAATGGGGCGGCAAGATGCTGTCGGATATCTCCGACGGCCTCAAGGCCCTGGTCGACGCCGGCACCGTGGATCCAAAACGCGCGTGCATCGTGGGCGCCAGCTACGGCGGTTACGCCGCGCTCGCGGGCGTGACGGTCCAGCAGGGCTTTTATAAGTGCGCCGTGTCCGTGAGCGGGATTTCGGACGTTTCGAGCTTCTATTCATGGATCGTCAACAACGTCGGCCGCCAGACGGCGACCTCGCGCTTCTTCCGCACGGCGGTTGGGGCGGTGGGCCGCAATCAGAACGTCATGACGGAGATATCGCCGGTCACCTTCGCGAAGCGGGCCGACGCGCCGGTGCTGCTCATCCATGGTGAAGACGACACCGTCGTGCCGATCGCGCAGAGCGGCATCATGGAAGGCGCGCTGGAGAGCGCGGGCAAGCCGGTGGAGTTCATCCGCATGAAGGGTGAAGACCATTGGCTGTCGACAGAAGCCACGCGCATCGAGATGCTGACACACGCGCTGGCCTTCGTGAAAAAGCACAACCCGGTGTAACTTCACGGGCTATGCGCGGACGGCTTTCTCGATCGCCCGCCGGACACGCTCGGTGTCCGGCGGCGTGAAACAGAAGAACCAATCGGCGAGCTTGCCGTCGCGGCCGATGAGATATTTGGTGAAATTCCACCAGGGCCGGCCGAGAAGGCCCGCCTCGCGGCCCAGCCATGTGAACAGAGGATCGGCGGCGCGGCCGCGCACATGACGTTTTTCCGACAACGGGAACGTAATCCGGAAGTTCCCTTCACAGAAAGCCGCGATCTCCGCGGCCGTGCCGGGCTCCTGACGGCCGAAGTCGTTGGACGGCACGCCGAGGACCACGAGACCGCGCTGCCTATATGTGTCCCACAGCGTTTGGAGCCCAGCATACTGCGGGGTGAAACCGCATTTCGAGGCGGTGTTGACGATCAGCATGGGCCGCCCCGTAAACGAGGCTAGATCCATAACCTCGCCCCGCAAGGACGTGAGGCGAAAATCATAGACCGTCGTCATGGGGCGGAGCGCAAAACGGCATCGTCGCGAAAGCCCCCTGACTGGCGCTTCCAGAGACGCGCATAGGTCCCCTTCGCCGCCAGGAGCGCCGTATGCGTGCCGGTTTCAACGATGCGCCCCTTTTCCATGACGATGAGGCGGTCCATTTGGGCGATGGTCGACAAACGATGCGCAATGGCGATGACCGTGCGGCCTTCCATGAGCGAGGAAAGCTGTTCCTGAATAGCGGCCTCGACATCGGAATCGAGCGCCGAGGTCGCCTCGTCGAGCACGAGGATCGGCGCGTTCTTGAGGATGACGCGCGCGAGCGCGATACGTTGCCGCTGTCCGCCCGAAAGTTTCACACCGCGCTCGCCGACCTGGGCATCGAACCCCTTTCGGCCCTGCCAGTCTTCGAGCGTTTCAATAAACTCGCGCGCATGGGCGCGTTCGACGGCTTCGCGGATTTCCGCATCGGTGGCGTCGGGACGGCCATAGCGAATGTTCTCGCGGATCGAACGGTGGAGGAGCGAGGTATCCTGGGTGACCATCGCGATATTCGCGCGCAAGGTTTCCTGCGTCACATTCGCGATATCCTGGCCGTCGATGAGGATACGCCCGGAATCGACGTCGAAGAACCGCAGGAGCAGGTTGACCATGGTCGACTTGCCCGCCCCGGAGGCGCCGACAAGACCGATGCGTTCGCCGGGTTTGATGGCGAGATCGATGCCGTGCAGGACGCCGCGGGCGGTTCCGTATCCGAAGTGCACGTTTTCAAAGGTGATCGCGCCCTTGCCGACGTGGAGCGGCTTGGCGCCCTCGCGGTCGCGCATCGTGCGCGGGGTGGCGATGGACTTGATGCCGTCCTGCACGGTGCCCACCTGTTCGAAGATGGTCGTGATGCTGCCGGCGACCCAGCCGGACATGGACACGAGTTGCCACGAGAGCGGCAAAGCCATTGCGACCACCCCAACCTCGAACACGCCGCGCGCCCACAGCGCGATCGCGAGACCGGCCACGCCGATGACCATCATGGCGTTCAGGGCCGTCAAAAACGTGCTGAAGCCGGTCATCAGCCTTAAAAGACGGTGATAGATGACGGTGTGTTCATCCATGCTCGCGCGCACGAAAGCGTCTTCGTCGCGCGGTTTGGCAAAGAGCTTCACCGTCAAGATGTTGGTATAGCTGTCGACCACCTTGCCCGTGATCGTCGAGCGCAGTTCGGATACTGCGCGCGAACGGTCGCGCATGCGCGGAACGAAGTATTTGAGCAGCACGACGTAAGCCGCGAACCACGCGATGATCGGCAGCGTCAACCGCCAATCGGAGCGGGCGAGCACGATGATGGCGCTGGTCCCGTAAACGAGGATGTACCAAACGGCGTTGAATGAGGCGACCACGCTTTCGCGCAAAGACGGTCCGGTTTGCATGATGCGATTGGCGATGCGCCCGGCGAAGTCGTTCTGGAAAAACGCCCATCCCTGACGCACCACATGCCAATGGCTTTGCCAGCGCACGAGATTTTGAAGGTTCGCGGCCAATCCTTGATTGGTGACGAGCCCGTGCAGGAACACCGCCGTGGGGCGGGCGAGCAGCTGCACCGCCGCCATGCCAAGAAGGATCCTCCAATGGTCGCGGAAAACCTCCTCGGGCGTATGCCGTGAAACCAGTTCGACGATCTTGCCGATGAAGATTGGAATGAGCAGATCGAGGAAAGCGACAATCGAACCCATCACGAACAGCGCGATCAGCAGCCCGCGGGTCTGGCGCACGAAGTGCCAATAAAACGCCATCAACCCCGCCGGCGGCGGCTCGCCCGCGGTGTCCTTTGTGGGATTCAGGAAACGTTCGAAAAGGCGGAACACGGCAATAACAGGAGATCATGCGGCCGGAAGCGGCGTGGACTTTGTGCGCCAGCGCCGGAATCCTGTCAAACGCGGCGATAGATCCCTTCGTTACATTGCTTAAAGCTTGGGGGCTTAAAGCTTGGGGGCTTAAAGCTTGAGGACCCGGCGGAGGCCGTATTCGAATTCCTGGACGGTCAAAGGTTTCTGCAAGACTTCACGCCCGGCCCACCGGCCGTGCACACCGTCACGGCCGTATCCGGTGATAAAGACAAAGGGAATCCCGCCGTTCTCCAATCTTTCGGCGATCGGAAAAACGGTTTCGCCGCTGATATTGACGTCGAGAATCGCGAGTGCGGGCAGCTTGGCCGCGACCAGGGCGAGACCGGCGTCGAGCCGCGCCGCGTGGCGCACGCTGGCCGCACCGAACTGTTCCAGCATCTCCTCGATGAGAAAGGAGACCATTGTTTCATCCTCGATCAGCAGGACGTCCAATCCTGCCAGGAGATTAGAGCGCGGCATCTCTGGTGGCCCTCTCTAAAGAGCGATCTCAATAATGCATCGCAGCCCTTCCGGCAGGAAGGACGCGGTGTAGCTGCCACGAAGCTCGTCAATCACGGCGCGTTCAATAAATTTCGTTCCATAGCCCGTCTGTGCCGGCGGCTGCACCGCAGGCCCTCCCGTTTCGATCCACGTCAGACGCAACCGGTCCGGAGCGGGCAACGACCAGGACATATTCACCATGCCTTTCCCGGCGGACAGCGCGCCATACTTGACCGCGTTCGTGGCCAATTCATTCACGACCATCGCCAGCGCAATCGCCACTTGAGGCCGAAGGGCCACGTTTGGCCCGTCGATATTGGCGCGCACGGAATTCGGCCCCGCGTAAGGCGCGACGATAGAGCGAACGATATCTTCAAGATGCGCGCCCTCCCAACTCTTATTGCTGAGCACATTGTGAGCGCTGGATAGCGCCTGAAGGCGCGCGTCGATCCCCTGACGCGCCTCCGGCGCCGTGCCCGAATTGCGCAGGCCCCGCCAAACAATCGCCTGGACCGAAGCCAGCGTGTTTTTAACGCGATGATTGAGTTCGTTGATGAGGAGTTCGCGGTGTCCCTCGGCACTCACGAGTTGGCGGGCGATCCTCACCGCGAAGTACC
>JAYRTJ010000102.1:0-12304 GCA_041919675.1 Rhodospirillaceae bacterium
ATCGCGCGTATCGTGCACCATGACGCCGATCAGGTCGCCGTTCTTGTCGCGGCCGCGCACATACACCGTCAGGCTTTCGCTGATCTGATTGAACGTCCCGTCACGCAGCAGCACCTGGGACACATCGCTGCGGATGGTCCATTGCAGTTCCTTGAACGAGCGCATGGTCTCGGGGACCAGGTAAAGCGTGAAGAACAATCCCATGGCGAGCGACGCGCCGGCGCAGAGCAGCGCGGGCGCCGCGATGCGCATGCGGCTCATGCCGGCGGCCTGCGCGACGACGAGTTCACGGTCGAGCGACAGCTTGCTGTAGACGAACAGGACCACGAAGAAGAGCGCGGCCGGCAGGATGACCGAAAGGAACCAGGGCAGAAGCAGAACCGTCAGCTTCAGCCACGCGCCGAGCGCGAGGCCCTTGTTGACGATGAATTGCAGGAACTGCAGCGACTGCGTCAGCCACACAAGGAACGCGAGCGCCACGCTGACAAAGCTGGTGCCAACGATCAACTGCCGGAAAATGTACCAGGTGATGCCGGACATCGCGCCTCGTTGTTTCGCCAGCGACTATACCCCTGCACCTTACGCGGGAACCAGTGCGGTCTCATGACGCTTTGGAGCGCGCTTTTCTCCCGTGTTTGCCCCATGTTTGCAAGGCTTGCGCGGGGGCTTGGCGGGAACAACTTGGGCGCGTTCGAGGGATGCGCGAGACACCAAAAAATATCAAGTGACAGTGAAACGTTTTGCCGCGCGAAGCGTCTATCATTAAAATGCCTTTATTCGCCTGGGTTGGGCGGCAAGGGGAAGGTTGCACATGAAAATCCGACTGATGCGCGCCGTCATCGGCGCGGCTGCCGTCTGCGGAGCCGCCGGCGCGGCGGTCCCGGTCCAGGCCGGCGATCTCTCCACGTGCATGACCGCGCAGGAAGCCCGGGCCTTCAGCCTGCGGCATCTGCAAAGCCGCCTCATGGTGGCGGGTCTCGCCTGCAATCAGCGTGACGCCTACAACAATTTCGTCGAGTCCTTCCGTCCGCCCCTGGCCGACGCGGGCGCCGATTTCATCGGTTATTTCCAGCGCTCGGGCGGCGGCCAGACCGCTTTGAACCGCCACGTCACAGCGCTTGCCAATGTCGCGGGCCTTCAGCGCGCCTCCGATCCGCAGGCGTTCTGCGAAGAGACCTGGAACATGTTCCTGCTTCTCGAAGAAGCGCCGTCCGAATTGGATGCGCAGGCGATCGCGCATGTGATGAAAGACGCGGGCGCGCCGGTGCTCTGCGCCGCGCCGCCGGCCGCGCCGGCCCGCCCCGTGACCGCCGAAGCCGCCGGCGTCGTGAAGGCCGCCGTCGAAGCGCCGGCTTATACTGTCGACTGATTTCAGCGGCTGTATGCTGAAATAAAAAACGCCGGCCTGACGGGGCCGGCGTTTTTTCATGGCGTTCGAGGCTGGGGCTAATCGACCACTTTGCCGGGGTTCATCAGGTTCTGTGGATCGATGGCGTGTTTCAGGCGGCGCATCAGGTCCAGTTCGACCGGATCCTTGTAGTGCTTCATTTCCTCGACCTTGAGACGGCCGATGCCGTGCTCGGCGGAGATCGAGCCGTTCATGCTGACGACAAGATCGTGAACGATGCGGTTCATCTCGGTCCACTGCGCAAGATAGGCCGCCTTGTCGGCGCCCGGCGGCTGCGAGATGTTGAAGTGGATGTTGCCGTCGCCGAGATGGCCGAACGGCACGGGGCGCGCGCCGGGGAAGTGCTTGGCGATCAGGTCCATGCCTTGCGCGATGAACGAGGGCACCAGCGACACAGGCACGGCGACGTCGTGTTTGATGCTGCCGCCTTCGTGCTTCTGCGCTTCGGGGAGCGACTCGCGGATGCGCCACAGGTTGTTGCGCTGTTCGAGGCTCTCGGCGATCACGGCGTCGGTGAGGATCTCTTCGCCGAACGCGGTTTCAAGAAGCGCTTCGAAGCTCGCTCGGACAGAAGCATCCGGACGCGAGGTCGAGAACTCGATCAGCACGTACCACGGCGAGGGCGCCTGCAGCGGATCGGACACGCCCGCGATATGGCGCATGCACATTTCAAGCCCGATGCGCGGGATCAATTCGAAGGCCGTGACCGCATCGCCGGACAGCGCGCGGGCGTGGTTGAGAAGCTTGGTGGCGTCGTCGAGATTGCTGACGGCGCAGAATGCCGTCGCCGTTTCCACAGGGCGCGGGAACAGCTTCAGCACCGCCGCGGCGATGATGCCGAGGGTGCCTTCGGCGCCGACAAACATTTGGCGCAACGCATATCCGGTGTTGTCCTTGCCCAGCGCGCGCAGGCCGTTCCAGATGCGTCCGTCGGGAAGCACCACTTCAAGGCCGAGCACGAGATCGCGCGCGTTGCCGTAACGCAGCACGTTGATGCCGCCGGCGTTGGTCGCGAGATTGCCGCCGATCTGGCAGCTGCCTTCCGCGCCAAGGCTCAAGGGGAACAGGCAGTTCTTTTCCGCCGCGACGCGCTGGACGTCGGCGAGGATGCAGCCCGCTTCCACGGTGATGGTGAAGTTCACCGGATCGATGGCGCGCACCTTGTTCATGCGTCCGAGGCTGACGATGATCTCGCTGGCGTCTTCACGCACCGCCGCGCCGCCGCAGAGACCCGTGTTGCCGCCTTGCGGAACGATGGGCATCTTGGCCGCGGCGCAAGTCGCGACGATCTGCGCGAGTTCGGCGGTCGTGGCCGGGCGAACGACCAGCGCCGCCTTGCCCTTGGTATAGAGCCCACGCTCCTCGTGCAGATACGGCGCCATGGCGCCGGGATCGCGGATGATGCCGGTCGGACCGACGATTTCGGTCAAGCGGTCGAGCAGGGACTGATCAAGGGGCACGGGGGTAAATCTCGAAGTTGCTTCGGTGGCAGTGATATGGCGCAAAGCCTCCGGCGGCGCAACTCTCGGGGCCCGGATTCAGGCGTGTTTCAACGTCCCCGGGCGGCCCGCTCCAAGCGGTCGTTGATCGCGAGGCCGATGCCCACAAGCGGCACGGGCGCCACCGCGATCCCCTGGTAACGGGCGGGGTCATCCAGGGCGCGGATCATGGCGAAGAGATTCGCAGCCGCTTCCTTGAGATCGCCGCCCGGGCTCAAGTTGAGGATCGCACCGGGGGTCTTGCCGAAGCCGAGCAGCGCCTCGCGTCCCGCGGCGTGGGGAGCGTTCATGCGCAGCGGAACCGAAGGCGCATAATGCGACGCAAGCTGCCCCGGCGATTTGGGCGCGGCCGGGTCGGCCGCCGCCGTGGTCACATCGCCGATGACGCGCGCGATGTCTTCCTGCGTGACGCTGCCGGGCCGCAGGATCGCGGCCACCGGTCCGGTCAAATCGAGCACGGTGGATTCAATGCCGACACGGGCGCGCCCGCCGTCGACAACGAGATCCACTTTATCGCCCAGGGACGCGGTGACGTGCGCGGCTTCGGTGGGGCTCACGGTGCCGGAAATGTTGGCGCTGGGCGCGGCGAGCGGGCGCTGGGCGGCGGCAAGGATCTCCTGCGCGATCGGATGCGCGGGCATGCGCAAGGCCAGGCTCGGCAGGCCGGCCGAGACCAGCTCGGACACCGGACACGCCGCGCGGCGCGGCAGAACAAAGGTCAGCGGGCCGGGCCAGAAGATATGCGCGAGACGGTCAAAGCGCTCGTCGGCGCGCGCGAAGTCCGCGACCCAATCGCGCCCGCCCACATGGACGATCAGGGGATTGAACGACGGGCGCCCCTTGGCTTCAAAGATGCGCGCGACCGCGCGCCCTTGCGTCGCATCGGCGGCGAGGCCGTAAACGGTCTCGGTCGGGATCGCGACCAGCCCGCCCGCGCGCAGGATCTCCGCGGCTCTTACGATGACCGGCGCGCTCATGCGCGGCCCTCGGCGAGGAAGCGTCCGTTCAAATAGTTCGCCTTCTTGTAGGTGAGTTCGGCGCCGTCGAAGGTATGCACGCGCCCCCCGGCGGCGCGCAGCACCGCGTGACCCGCCGCCGTGTCCCATTCCGAGGTTGGCCCGAAGCGCGGATAGAGATCGGCGCGGCCTTCGGCCACCATGCAGAACTTGATCGATGAGCCGACCACAAGACGATCGGCGACGACGAAGGCGGCCAGGAACCGGTCGAGCTGATCTTGCACTTCGTGCGATTTGCTGCCGGTGACGATCACGCGGGCGGGACGTAGGCGCGCCGCGATGGGCTTCGGAACGCCGTCCCGGATCACTTCGGCGCGCTTGTTCACGCCCTCGACATCGGCGACGCCGAGATATGTCTCGCCGCGCGCCGGAGCGTGAACGATGCCGAGCACCGGCAGGCCATCCAGGATCAGCGCGATGTTCACGGTGAAATCGTTGCCGCTTTTCACGAACTCCTTGGTGCCGTCGAGCGCGTCGACCAGCCAGAATGAGCGGCCTTCGAACGACGGAACAAGGCCCTCGGCCATGCGCTCCTCGGCGACGATGGGAAACCGCGGCGTCAGCCGTTCGAGCTCCGCGGTGACGATGGCTTCGGCGATGCGGTCCGCTTCGGTCACCGGCGAGGCATCGGCCTTGGTGAATGTCTCAAAGCCGCGCGCGCGCACATCGAGGATGGCGCGACCGGCGGCCTCGGCAATGGGGTGCAGGCGGTCGGCCCAGGCGCCGAGCGTGGAGAAGGAGAGCGGAGCCGGCATCTCAGCGCACTTTCGCCGCCGCAAGAGCTTCCCAGATCTTCAAGGGCGTGAGCGGCATGTCGAGATGCGTGATTCCGAGCGGCGCGAGCGCATCGAGCACGGCGTTCACGACGGCGGGTGTTGCGCCGATGGTGCCGGCTTCGCCGGCGCCTTTCAGTCCGAGGGCGTTGCGGTCGGTGGGCACTTCCGTATAGGCGAAATTGAACGGCGGCGTCGAATCCGCGCGCGGCATGCAATAATCCATGAACGAGCCGGTCAGCAATTGGCCGGTTTCGTCGTAGACCGCTTCTTCATAAAGCGCCTGGCCGAGGCCCTGCACCGCGCCGCCGACGATCTGCCCTTCCATCAGCAAGGGATTGAGCGCGCGGCCCAGGTCGTCTTGGATGGTGTAGTTCACGAAAGAAATGACGCCGGTGTCTTCATCGACGTCGAGTTCGCAGATGTGACAGCCGTTCGGGAACGTGGATCCCGACGGCGAGAAATTCTCGGAGGCCTTAAGGCCCGCCGCGACGCGCGGCGGCCGGCGCTTAGGATCAAAAGACGCCGCAACCACGTCCTTAAAAGCGGCGCTGTGATTGGTTCCGGCGACGCGGAAGGTGCCGTTGTCGAAGTTCACGTCGGATTCTTTCGCGCCCAGAAGCGCGGCGGCCATCGCCTTGCCCTGATCGATCATTTTTACGCAGTTCACCATGACCGCGCTGCCGCCCACCGGCACCGAGCGCGAGCCGCCCGTTCCGAAACCCGTGGGAATAAGGTCGCTGTCGCCCTGCTTCACCGTGATGTCGCTGATGGGAATCCCGAACGCATCGGCGGCGATCTGCGCATAGACGGTTTCGTGCCCCTGGCCGTTGGACTGCGTGCCGATGAGGATCGACAAGCGGCCGTCCTCGCCGAAGAACAGCTGCGGCGTTTCGCCGTTGCCGCCGGCGCAGGCTTCCACGTAATAACTCACGCCGAGCCCGCGTAGCTTGCCGCGCCTCCCGGCGGCGGCTTTGCGCGCGGGAAGGCCGGACACATCGGCGCGCAACAGCGCGGCGTCGAGCAGTTCGGCGTAGCGCCCCGAGTCATACTTGGGACCGAGCGCCGTCTGGTACGGGAACTCGTCGGGGCGGATCAGATTGCGCCGGCGCAGCTGGATCGACGAGACGCCGAGGTCCAACGCGGCTTTTTCGACAAGGCGCTCGATCAGATACGCGGCTTCGGGACGGCCGGCGCCGCGATAAGCGTCGAGCGGCGCGGTGTTGGTCATCACGACCTTCGCATCCACCGTCGCCGCCGGGATGCGGTAGGCGCCGCAGTACATCGCGCCGCCGGCGGCGGTTTGCACATAAGCGCCGTATTGAGACAGGTAGGCGCCGACGTTGCCGAGATAAGAGACGCGCAAGGCCAGGAACGTGCCGTCCCTATCGAGTGCGAGTTCGCCGTGCGTCACCTGATCGCGCCCATGGCAGTCGTTGAGGCAGCTTTCCGCGCGGTCGCCCATCCACCTGACCACGCGCCCGAACGCGCGCGCGGCGGCGAGGCAGAGGAGCGGCTCGTTGAACAGGAAGTTCTTCATGCCGAAGCCGCCGCCCACGTCCGGGGTGATGACGCGGAAATTGTCGGCCGGCACGCCGAACACCTGCGAACACCAGTTCTTCAGCGAATGCACGCCCTGCGAGCCTTGCGTGAGGGTGAAGCGTTGCGTCTTCACATCGTATTCGGCGATGGCGCCGCGCGGTTCGAGCGCGGTGGGAAGGATGCGGCTGTTGCGGATATCGATAGCGACGATGTGCGCGGCGTTCGCGAAGGCCGCTTCGGTTTTCGCGGTATCGCCCGCATGCCAATAGAGCAGGACGTTGCCCGGCGCTTCGGCGTGAATTGTGTCCGCGTTCGGCGCATCGGCGAGCGACACGACGGCAGGCAGATCGTCGTATTCGACTTGAATGAGATCGGCCGCGTCCTTGGCCTGCGCGAGGGTTTCCGCGATCACGGCGGCGACGGGTTCGCCGACGTAGCGCACGCGGTTTGTGGCCAAAACGGGACGGGGCGGCGGTTTTGCGGTCTTGCCGTCGGATCCGCGCGGTACGGCGCCGACGGGAATGGCGCCGACTTTCATCGCCTCGAGATCGTCGGAAGTCAGAACACCGACGACTCCCGCGGCGGCGCGCGCTTCGGTGACGTCGAGCGCGGTGATAACGGCGTGAGCATGCGGCGAACGCAGGACAAAAAGGAACGCCTGCCCCTTTACGGCGATATCGTCCGTATAGCGGCCGTTACCGGTCAGGAATCTCTCGTCCTCGACCCGTCTGATGGCTTGGCCGACGCCGAACCGTCCCATTGTCTGCCCTTCGCAAGCGCCGAAACGCGCGTGTGTTCAGGCCTCAACCTATGACGCGGACGACGCCCAATGTCCATCGCGTGAGGTTGATTCGCCCATCCGACCTGCCTAGGTTAACTCCCACACCCGACTTTTCTCTCTCCAGCCGCGAGTGCTCTCATGAAAATCGCATTTTCGAAGATCGCCATTCCCGCCCAGGGCGCCGTCATTCTTCCCGTCGGCGACGGTGGACGTTTGGGGCCCGCGGCCGGCGCGATGGATAAGCGCACCGGCGGTGTGCTCTCCCGCGCCATGAAGGTCGCCGGGTTCCGCGGCAAGCGCGAGAAGACCCTGACCATCGTCGTGCCGGCCGGCACGAAACTGTCCCGCGTCGTTCTCGTCGGTGTCGGCGACGCCAAGTCGGTGGACGGCATGGCCGCCGAGCGGCTCGGCGCGGTGATGTTCGACGCCGCCGCCGGCGACGCCGCCGTCGCCATCGTGCTGGATCTTTTCGACGGGATCGCGGCGGGCGCGGTTGCCGCGCACATCGCGGGCGGCCTTCTGCAGAAGTCGTACCGCTTCGCCAAGTACCGCACCAAGGAAGATGAAGGCGGCAAGCCGAAACTGAAGGATGTCGATATCCAGACCGGCGCTGCGGCGGAAGCCAAGCGCATGTTCATTGCGGTGTCGGCGGTCGTGGACGGCATCTTCTTCACCCGCGATCTCGTCAGCGAACCGGCCAACGTCATCTACCCGGCCTCCTTCGCCGCGCGCGCGCGTGAACTCGCCAAGGACGGCATCAAGGTCGAAGTGCTCGGCGAAGCGCAGATGAAGAAGCTCGGCATGGGTTCCTTGCTCGGTGTCGGGCAGGGCTCCGAACGCGAATCCCAACTGCTCGTCATGCGCTGGGACGGCGCGGGCAAAAGCGGCGGCGCGCCGCTCGCCGTCGTCGGCAAGGGCGTGTGCTTCGACACGGGCGGCATCAGCCTGAAGACGCCGCCGGGCATGTGGGACATGAAGTGGGACATGGCCGGCGCGGGCATTGTCGCGGGCCTGATGCGTACACTCGCGCGCCGCAAGGCGAAGGTGAACGTGGTCGGTCTGTGCGGCCTGGTCGAGAACATGCCGGACGGACGCGCGCAGCGCCCGGGCGATGTGGTGACGTCCATGTCCGGCCAGACCATCGAAGTGCAGAACACCGACGCCGAAGGCCGCCTCGTGCTGGCCGACGTGGTCTGGTACGCGCAGGAACGTTTCAAGCCCTCCGCGGTGGTCGATCTCGCGACGCTGACCGGCGCCATCATCCAGACTTTCAACGACCACTACGCGGGGCTCTTCGCGAATGACGACGATCTTGCGCAGCGTCTCGGCGCCGCGGGCAAGACGGTCGGCGAACGCTTGTGGCGCATGCCGATGGGCGAGGAATACGACCGCGAACTGAAGTCGCTGATCGCGGACATGAAGAACATCGGCAGCGGCAAGGGAGGCAGCATCACCGCCGCCCAGTTCATCCAGCGCTTCGTCCGCGAGGGCACCGCCTGGGCCCATCTCGATATCGCCGGGGTGGTGTGGAACGAGAAAGGCACGGTGCTGTCGGCGCCGGGCGCCACGGGATTTGGCGTGCGCCTGCTCAACCAGTTCGTGGCCGACAATTACGAAAAATAACGGCGCCGTTCAGCGCAAACGAGAAGGGCGCCCTTAATTAAGGCGTCCTTTTTTGTTTAAAGTTAGGGCTTCGTGTGGCTCGCCCGCTTATAGGCGTAGACGAACTCGGCATCGCGCGTCGGCGTCGCGTTGCCCTTGGCGCCAAGGCCGGTGAAGAACTCCGCGACCTCGGCAGCCTGGAGTTCCGACAGAGCCTGACGGAAGAGGCCCTTGTCGCCGTTCTTGAACTTGTGTGCGCCGAACATCTGCTGCTTCGGATCCGCGGACGTGCCGACGTACCAGTCGCGATAGTTCGCGCCATGGCGGCCCATGAATTCCTGGAAATCGTTCAGGATTTCAGATTTGCTTTTGGCCATGGCGAAGGAACTCCTTGAACGGGAAAATCATGGGTTGAACCATAACCGCAGGTTTTGGGAGCGCAACAGGTGAATTCGACCGACGGGCAGCCTGTGGATAACTCGGGCCCGCTGTGTTTTTCCTGCATTGCCGCCACGCGACTTCGTCGCTAAATAGCCGCCCGCATTGAAAGAAGAGCATCCATGACGCTTGTTCGCCCGTTTGCCGGTCTTCGCCCCGCGCCGCAACACGCGAGCGCCGTCGCCGCGCCGCCTTACGATGTGCTCAACACCGAGGAAGCCCGCGTGCGTGCGGCCGGCAAGTCCAACAGCTTTCTGCATATCTCCAAACCCGAGATCGACCTTCCCGCGGACACCGATCCTTACGCCGCCGTCGTCTACGAAACCGGCGCGAAAAATTTCAAACGCCTCGTCGGCGAAGGCGTGCTCATCCGCGACGCCGAACCGCACTACTACGTCTATCGCCTGAAGATGGGCGAGCATGTGCAGACCGGCATCGTCGTCGCCGCCTCGGTCGCCGACTACGACACCAATCGCGTCCGCAAGCACGAGTTCACGCGTCCCGACAAGGAAGACGACCGCGTGCGCCAGGTCGAAGCGCTGAACGCGCAGACGGGCCCCGTGCTGCTGGCCTACAAGGCCGACGACGCCGTCGATGCGATCATCGAGAACGCCGCGCGCGGCGAGCCCATGTACGCCGTGACCGCCGACGACGGCGTCCAGCACACGCTGTGGCGTATCGCCGACGCGGCCACGGTCGACCGTCTGACCTTGCTGTTCGATGCGATGAAAGCCCTGTACATCGCCGACGGCCATCACCGCTCGGCCGCCGCCTCGCGTGTCGCCGCCGCGCGCCGCGGCAAGGCGAAAAACGAGTCCGCCGAGTACTTCCTCGCGGTCGCCTTCCCGCACGATCAGATGCGCATCTTCGACTACAACCGGGTGATCAAGGATCTGAACGGTCTTTCGGAAGATGCGTTCCTCGCCAAGATTCGCGAGCGCTTCGATGTCGTGCCCGCGGGCGCTCAAGTGAAGCCCGACAAACCGGCGCGGTTCGGCATGTACATGGCCGGCCGCTGGTATCAGCTCGACATCAAGCCCGCTCTCATCCCGCACACCGATCCGGTGGCGCGTCTCGACGTCTCGCTCCTGCAGGACAATCTCATCGCGCCGGTGCTGGGCATCGATGATCCGCGCCGCGACAAGCGCATCGATTTCGTGGGCGGCATCCGCGGCCTCGGTGAACTCGAGAAGCGCGTGAATTCCGGCGAGATGAAAGTGGCCTTCTCGCTGCATCCGACGACTCTCGAACAGTTGATGGCGGTGGCGGACGCGGGCCAGGTGATGCCGCCCAAGTCCACCTGGTTCGAACCGAAGCTCGCCGACGGGCTTGTCAGCCACGTGCTGGATTGAGTGGCGTACGGGCTTTCCAAGGTCATCGTCGTTGCCGGTCCGACCGCGACCGGCAAAACCGATCTTGCGCTCGCGCTCGCCGAAGACTTCGCCGGCGTCGTCATCAATGCCGATAGCCAGCAGCGCTACCGCGACTTCCCGATCCTGACCGCGCAGCCGCGCGCGGCCGACCGTGCGCGTATTCCGCATCGTCTGTTCGGCGATCTCGCCGCCGATGACGTCGGCAACGCCGTCGAATGGGCGGCGAAAGCGGCCGCCGAGATCCAGGCGGCCTGGGACCAAAAGCGCGTCCCCATCGTGGTCGGCGGCACCGGGCTTTATCTGCGCGTATTGATGCAGGGCGTCGCCGACGTTCCGCCGATCCCGGGCGAGGTGCGCGAAGCGGGACGCGCGCTGCTCGCCGACATGGGCAACGAAGCCTTCCACCGCCTTCTTGGCGAACGTGATCCGGTGAGCGCCGCGCGCATTCCCGTGGGCAACACGCAGCGCCTGGCGCGGGCGTGGGAAGTCGTGGAGGCCACCGGCACGCCGTTGCCTGTCTGGCAGGACGCGCCGCCGCAGCCGGCGGTAAAGGCGGCTTTCTTCTCGGTCCTCATCATGCCGCCGCGCGAGGAGATCGTCGCGGCCTGCAGCGCGCGGTTCGCCGCCATGCTCGAGACGGGCGCGCTCGCGGAGGTCGAAGCCGCGCGCGCCAAGGGTATGTCCGGGACGGCGCCGGCGATGAACGCGCTGGGCGCGCGCGAGCTTGGCGATTTTCTGGCCGGACGCCTCGACCGCGAAAGCGCCGTGAGAGGAGCGGAAATCGCGACCCGCCAATATGCAAAACGCCAGGCGACCTGGTTCCGCAATCAGGTCGCCGCGGATGTCACCTTGCCCGCGCGTTATACCGAGGCGATGCGCGGCGACATCGCCGCCCGCGCGGGCGCATTCCTGAAGGAGTCCCCGTGAAGTGTTTGAAGGCCGCGGCGGCGGCGCTCCTGTTCCTCAAGGCCGGCACGGCCGCGGCGGCCGACCTCGACGCGGTGCGTAAAGCGCTCACGCCCCTGCGCCAAAGCAGCGCCGAAGCGAACCGCCTGCCGCCCGCGTTCATCACGGCGCGTGACGGCGTGCGGGACTGGATCGAAACGCAGCTCGCGCGCTTTCCGCAAAACGGAGACACGGCCGCCTTCGACAAAGCGCTCAATGCCGAAATCGCGGCCATGGATCTTGCCTGCGTCGAGGCGAAGGCCCCTGGATATAATCGCTGCGCCAGCCCGAGCGAGTTCAATGCGCGCGGCTTTCTCGGCGCCGTGGAGGCCGAGCGCGTACGGGACCTTTTGATCATTCAGGCCGAAATCGGCGTTGCCTGCGGCTTCGACGAAGCCGCCTACGTCTACGAATGGGCCAAGGTCGGTTGGCGCCGGTTGATCGATACGTCGCAGTCGCCCGCGAACGGCGTCTATATCCCCGAGCAGATTCAACAGGTCATCTTCACGAACCCGGCGAACAGACCCGCCGATGCCTTGCTGCTGGCCGTCACCGGCGCGAGCCCGGTCTGCGGCGCGCCGGTTCAGGCGGTGCATTATCGTGTCTGGTCGGCCAAACGCGGCGGCGGTTCTTCGCTCGCGGTCGACGGCCGCGAAGGTGAGAGTCTGATCTCGCGGCGCGATCCGGCCGTGTCGGCGCGCTTTGAAGACAGCGACTTTCTTGTCGAGATGAACGTGCGCAGCATGGATGCCGCGCGCCGCAGCCGCGTCGCGGTGCGGCGTTTCAATTTCGACGGCGACTATGCGAAACGCGTCGCGCCGGTCGCGCTGACGCCGAAGGACTTTGTCGAGGAATGGCTGCGCGCGCCATGGAGCGTCGCGTCGGCCTGGACGGAAACACGCGCGCGCGAAACGCTTGCGAAGATTC
>JAYRTJ010000103.1:0-12163 GCA_041919675.1 Rhodospirillaceae bacterium
CCTGACGTCGGGAAAGCCGGGAGGGGAGCGCATCATGTCAGACAAGCTGGGGCGAAAACATGGCTTCCTTGCACGTCAGGGCTCCAAATTTGGGCGCCGCGCCCCATTTTTCGCCCCCCTTCAGGAGCCTTTTTCCTGCTATACGTCTGCCGCGCCGTTCACCGCCCCTTCGAGGAACTCATGACGAGACTTGGTCTTTGTGTCGCCGCCGCCGCCGTCCTGTCCGCGTCACAGGCCGCCGCGGCCCCGCAATGCACCGAGATGCGCTTCCTGGACGACAAGGGCGTCCTGGTGCCGGCCAATCCGCCGCTGATCGGGATCTTCCTGGGCGACCGTCCTTTGTTCGAAGGCGTACCGCCTTCGCCGCGATCGGAGCCGGGCCGCATGGTGCCGTGTCCCGCCGAACTGGTCGCGAGCGCGCAGAAGGTGTTCAACGATTCTTGCCTGACCGAGGACCGCCGCAAGACGGCGGCGAGCCAAAATCGCGTCGATGCTTCGGTGGTGAACCAACGCTGCGCCGAAATGGCGGCCTCGCTGGCCAAGTAGCGGGCCAAGGAGCTGGCCAAGTAGGCCGCCCGGATCTATGCCTGCAGTTCGAACAATCCGTCGCTGGCCACGTCGCTCAGCGCCTCGTGGAACGCCGTGATCACTTGCGCGATGTCGCCTGTGGTGTGCGCGCCCGACAGGAAGCCCAGACGCGAGGCATGGACCAATACGCCTTTGCTCAGCGCCAGCGTATAGAACGCGGCCTCGGCGGCGGGATATCCGCTCGCGCCCGCATTGTCCGCGCGTGAAAACTGAATACGGAAGATGGAGCCGGCGAGTTTCATTTTCGCCGGCAGTCCGTGCGCGGCGGTGAAAGTGTTGAAGGCATCGGCAAGCAGCCGGCCTTTCTCGTCGAGCGCGGGATACAGCGTGCCGCGGCGCGCGGCGAGATGGCTTAAAGCGGCCGTGCCCGCCGCCACACTGAGGATATTGCCCGAAGCGCCGCCGTCCGTGCCCGTGGCCCCCGGCGCCTCGCGGCCGGCCATGTGGCTCAGAATGTCGGCGCGCCCCGCGACGGCTCCCAACGGCAAGCCCCCGCCGATGACTTCGCCGTAGGCGACAAGGTCCGGCATCACGCTGAAACGCTCCTGCGCGCCGCCGTAAGCGAGGCGAAAGCCCGTCAGGCGCTCGTCGAGGATGAGGAGCACGCCCGTCTCGCCGCAGACGCTCGCGAGTTCGCGCAGCCAGGGACCGTGATCGGTGGAGGGATCGAGCGCGCGCACGGGCTCGACAATCACCGCGGCGAGATCGCGGCGGCGGCGGCGGATCTGATCGAAGACCGAAGAATGACCATAGGCGAGGGTGAGGGTTGAATCCGCGACCGCCTGCGGGACGCCGGCATGGCGATGCGCGCGGCGCGTCGAGGGGCGCCCGAACAGGCTTCCCGCGTCGGTGAGCTCGCGTGTGCGGGACGGTTCCTCGCCCGCGATGCCGTAGTCGTGGTGTCCGTGGTTCGATCCCGCGAAAATACCGATCAAATCGCGCCCCGTGAAGGCGCGCGCGGCGCGCATCGCGTAAGCGGTGGCGTCGCTGCCGGAATTGCAGAACGTCACGCGCTCGTTGACGCCGCTGGCGGCCTGGATATGGCGCGCGAGTTCCAACTGCCGCTCGGTGACGAGGCCCGCATGCCATCCGCGCGAGGCTTGCGCCAGGACAGCCTCCTGAATCGCCGGCACGGCATGGCCCAGAAGCTGCGCGCCCAAGCCCATGGAAAGATCGATGAAGCAATTGCCGTCGAGATCGACGACAAACGCGCCCATCCCTTCGCGGATATACAGATGGAACGAAGGATGGCCGGCGAAATCCTCGGCGCGCGCGAGCGCGCCGCCCCGGTCGAGGCTCATCTTCCAGGAATGGCACGTACGCGCCTCGAGCGCCGAGAGGGCAAGGTCGGCGCGATTGTTGA
This sequence comes from Rhodospirillaceae bacterium, assembly GCA_041919675.1. Lineage (GTDB taxonomy): Bacteria > Pseudomonadota > Alphaproteobacteria > Rhodospirillales > Rhodospirillaceae > SHVO01. The sequence continues at coordinate 1,952 of JAYRTJ010000103.1, forward strand.
GAGCGTTACGGATGACCGAGGTTGGTGAAACCAAGGTCATGAGCGTTCGGGCCTGCCCGATTGTTCGGCGGCTGCGAAACCGGCGGGCGTGAGGTCCAAGGCGACCAAGCCGACGCGGTTGAGATTCGCCGCCGGCTTGGCGTCACCGACGACGGTGCGTTTCTGCACGATCTCGATGTAAGGCGTCGCGAGTTTGAAGGTGGCGAACAGCCGCGCCTGTGGCGCGGCGCGTCCGTTGCCCGGCGTTCCGCCCGCGTGCGAAGGACCCTGCATGGATCTTCCCCTACAAAAGGGCTGGATCGGGGATCGCGTTCGCGGCCTCCGGGCGGTGCGCGCGTCCTTCCAGATAACGCAGCGCCACCATCATCGACAGGGCGAGGGTCGTCGAGGCGCGCGCGGCGGCCATGCCCCGATGCGCGGAAATCCGGTGGATGGAGGGCCGGTGCGTGGAAGTCTGGGCGTGGCCCGCTGCCCTCATCGGGGACAGCTTGCTTGTGTGATGCGTCATCGTCGGGCTCCAAGTTCCAGTGTTGCCCCGGACGTCGCCTTAAAACGGCTTTTTGTCCTATCGGCCCTGACAGGTGGACCGTGGTGTCCGAGGTCGTCGGTCGCAGGTGTTAACAGGTCGTGCCCAGAGACTCGGCCGGGGGAGCGATCCCCTGCATAAGTCTTTGATTCGGCTGCGTTATTAACGTTTTGATTTTGAAGACGCTAACCGATGACAACCAGCCTGCCCCGCGCTGGGAAGGACGGGACCTGTCAGTCCTGACAGGTCCTGAAACCTTAACGATATGGTGCTCTGTACCCGAAACCATCACGCGTTGGCCGGGGGAACAGAATGCTCACGTCGATCATCGAGATGCCGGAGAACACGATCGAAACGTCGCGCAAGCTCGACGGCATGTTCAAGCTGCGTCACGAAGTGTTCAAGGAGCGCTTGGCGTGGGAGGTCGGCTCGTTCGCGGGCAAGGAACGCGACATGTTCGACGACCTCGACCCCGTCTATATCGTTTGCGAGCACGAAGGCCAGGTCCTCGGGTCTTGGCGCCTTCTGCAGACCACCCGCCCTTACATGTTGAAAGACGTGTTCCCCGAACTCCTGCACGGCATGCCCGCGCCCGAGGCGGAGGATGTGTGGGAGATCAGCCGTTTCGCCGTGTCCAAACGCGTCCTGGCCGGCAATGAATCGCTGGGCACCATCAACATGGTGACCAGCATGCTGCTCGACCAGCTCGGCGCCTTCTGCAAGCGCCGCAACATCTCGAAGGTTGTCGCCGTCACCGATGTGCGCTTCGAGCGCATCTTGAAGCGCGCCGGCCTGCTGACTCATCGCTACGGCCCGCCGCTCGAAATCGGCGTGACCCGCGCGGTCTCCGGTTATGCGGATGTCGGCGAACTGAATGCCCGCCGCGCTCAGCTCCGGGCCGAGACGTTCGAGCCCATGCAAGACTTCAAGCTCGCTGCATAAAAAATTGTCGATCCATGGACGGCGGCACTACACTCGCGCGCTGGTGTCAGGGAGCCGTGATCAAGAATGAAGGCGCGCAAAGAACTCGCAGGACCGAAGGGCTATCCCATCCTCGGGGTCCTGCCGATGCTTCGGGGAAACACATTTAAGTTCCTCGTCGAGACGGCGCGTAATTTTGGTGACATTGTTCCGCTGAGAATCCTTATGACAACTGCATACCTCTTGAACCACCCGGCGCACGTCGAACACGTGCTGCAAAAGAACTACCGGAACTACCGCAAGACCCCGATGCTCGGGAAATTGCGGCCGGTGCTCGGCGACGGGCTGTTCATGAGCGAGGGTGAGTTGTGGACGCGCCAGCGCAAGCTCATCCAGCCGTCCTTCCATAAGGAACGCATCGACGCGCTGGCCTCGCGCATGACCGACATCATCCAGTCGCATCTCAAGACCTGGGAAACGCGCGCTCATTCCGGCGAAGCGTTCAACCTGTCCGACGACACCTCGATCCTGACCCTCGAGATCGCGCTTCAGACCATGTTCTCGACGGGCCTCGGCGGCGACGCCAACGGTTTCGCCGAAGCCATGAAGATCGTGCACGAGGTGTCGTCGAAGCGCATCTGGGACATCACCGGCCTCGGCGAGATGATGCCGACCAAGAAGAACCGCGACTTCAAGGCCGCGGTCGACTTCCTGCAGGGCGTGGTGTCGCGCATCATCGACGAGCGCCGCGCGAAGCCGGCCGTGCGCGACGATCTTCTGTCGATCCTGATGGACACGCGAGACGCCGAGACCAACGAAGCCATGAGTGACCGCCAGCTGCGCGACGAAGTCATGACGCTAATGCTGGCCGGCCACGACACCACCGCGACCATGGTTGCCTGGGCGCTGCTGATGCTGACTCAGCATCCGGTGCACCTCGAACGCATGCGCGATGAAGCGGACATGGTGTTGGCCGGCCGCATACCCGAAGCCGGGGATGTGAAGAGCCTCGACTACACCAGGCGCCTGATCCAGGAAGTGGCGCGCCTGCGCCCGTCGTTCTGGTGGTTCGCGCGCGTGGCCATCAACGACGACAATATCGCGGGCCAGCCGATCAAGGCGGGCACCACGGTGTTCATTTCCCAGTACCTGATCCATACGCTGCCGAACGTGTGGGACGATCCGGAGAAGTTCGATCCGGACCGCTTCCTGCCCGATCAGATCTCGGGCCGTTCGAAGTTCGCCTATTTCCCGTTCGGCGCCGGACCGCGCGTGTGCATCGGTTCGGGCTTCGCGATGATGGAAATGCAGTTTGCCCTGGCGATGATCTTCCGCCGCTTCGATCTCGAGATCACCTCGGAGAAGGCGCCGGAATTCGGCAACCTGATCACGCTGCGCCCGACGAAGGATATCTTCGCCCGCGCCAAACTCCGTCTGAGACACTAATTAGATGTTGAGCAGGCCCATGCCCATGGCTTTGGCGGCCGCGTGCGTCTTGCTGTGCACGCCGAACTTCCCCATCACGTTCTGAATATGGAAGTTCACCGTCCGCTCGGAGATCTTGAGGATGCCCCCGATTTCCCAGGCGGTCTTGCCGCTGACCGTCCAGCGCAGGATTTCGACCTCGCGCTCGGTGAGCGGAACCGGCAGCGGCACTTCACGCGCCGCCTTCAGGCGGCGCTGCACCGCGTCGTGCAGATGGTAAGCGATCACCTGCGCGTCATATTTGGTTTCATCCGTGACCTTGATGAACTCGTCGTTGGCGAGTTCCGAGTTCAGGCTGAATATACCGAACTCGCCCTTCGGACCGTGGATCGGGATGGTCAGGCCGCGCTTCAGGCCGTTCTCCCAGGCGTCTTCCATCATCCGGGACTCCTGCGCGGTGCGGGAGTTCGAACGATATGAGTCCGTCCACAGGATCGGCAGGCGGCTGGCCGTGCTGTCCCGGATCACCGGATCCGCGCCCGCGTAATCCTCTTCGGCGTAATGGGCGACCCAGTTCGGAGGAAGGTTCGTCAGGCACAGGATATTGTGCGCGTAATCGCGCTTGCCGTCCTCGAGCTCGTCGCTCTGAAGACTGGCATAGGTGTAGGCGTCGAAGCCCAGGTTGGCGAAGATGGAATCGAACTTATGTTTGAACGAGCGCTCGCTCGTCAAACCGTCCAGGTCGGAAAGCATGCTGGCCAAGTTCGCGCGCATCGGCCTCTGTTTCCACCGATCGCTGGGCCCGTCGCCCGCGCGATCTCCCCCAAACCCGCCACGCTTCTGCGCCGACATCGTTTGGCCTCTTAACAATGCGTCACAATAGAGGGCAGCCCGGACTGAATCAACGCTTGTTCTACAGCGGCTGCGCGCGCCCTGGTTGTTTCAAAAAACCACTGAAAATATACAACTTAAAGTAGTATCATTCAATAAACACACGAAGCTATTGTGCTGACGGTGGGGCCGACGTATTGTACTAACTACTTCCTCTGCTTGAATAAAAACGCGCCGAACGCGGCGGACCTTAGCGTGGGGGAAGGAAACTATGACGTTGGGGACGGGCGCCCCGCAGCGGGGCCGCCGGCGCACAGCGCGCCGTACCAATACAAAATTGGCGGTTGCGGCGGCGGTTTTAACCGTTTTCACAATGACGACCGAATCATTCGCGGCGCAACCGGTCATCGACGAGATCGTCGTGACCGCGCAGAAGCGCGCCGAAACGCTGGGCGAGGTGCCGCAGGCCGTGAGCGTCTTCACCGCCGAGGACGTGGCCCGCTTCGGTTACACGACCAGCGCCGACCTCGTGCGCCAGACGCCGAACCTGATGTGGCACTCCATCCTCGGCATGGCCACGCCGCACATCTTCCTGCGCGGGATCGGCAGCACCACCTTCAACGGTAACCAGGCCAACGCGGTCGGCCTGCATGTGGACGGCGTCTATCAGGGCGCCACCATCACCTATGGCTTCGGCCTCCTCGATCTGGAGCGCATCGAAATCCTCAAAGGGCCGCAAGGCACCTTGTTCGGCCGCAACACCACGGCCGGGGTCATCAACTTCATCCCGCGCAAGCCCGATCCGGCCGCCGGCGCGAACGCGCAACTGCGCGCCACCTACGGCCGCTTCAACGAAGCGAACGTGGAAGCGGCGGCGGGGTTCGCGGTCAATGATGAGACCGCGGTGCGCATCGCCGCCGTCACCCTCAATCGCGGCGGTTATGTCGCCAACAAGAACCCCACCAGCGCCATCAAGGACCAGGGCGCCATCGACATCTGGTCGGCGCGCGGTCAGGTCCGCGCCTTGCCCGGCGACTTCGACATCCTTCTGAACGTGCACGGCGGCAAGAACCGCAGCGACATCATCCCCGGCAAGCAGGTCGGCGTGGTGTGCCCGGCCGGCGTCACGGTGCCGCGCCTCGGCGCCTGCACCGATTTCTTCGGCTTCCGGGACACGGTCAATACCCGCGAAAGCTTCACCAACTTTCACTCCTATGATTTTATTGATACCTGGGGCGCCGGCGCGACGGCGACGTGGCACGGCAAGGGCTTCGATGTCGTCGCGCAAGGCGGCTTTGACGGCAACAAGCGCAAGCTCAACAACGATTCCGACGCCGGCGCCGCCCTCGCGCTGAAGGCCGACACCGTCTCGAAGTATCACCAGTTCAGCCAGGAGGTGCGCGCGCTGTCGACGGGCGACGGGCCTCTGTCTTGGATCTTCGGCGCCAATTATTACGAAGACGATCTCCAGGCTTTCCAGAACTACGCCGCCAACGGTTACGGCCCGGGCGGCCTGTCGCGCGTGTTCCCGGTGGAAGAGGGCATCGCGTCGAGCATGCACCAGGAGACCTTGAGCTATGCGGTTTTCGGTGAAAGCGCCTACGCGATCACCACGCGCCTCACGTTCACCGGCGGCGTGCGCTGGACCTATGATCGCCGCAGGGCCGACCGCCGCGCTTTCCTGTTCAATGCGACCGGCTATGCGGTCAATTTCATCGACCGGCCGACGGCGCTGAGCCGCCTGCTCGTCGACACCATCCCGCGCACTATGGTCAGCCGGTCGTGGCGTGAATGGACGGGCCGCGCGAATCTCGCTTACGACGTCACCGGCGATCTGATGGTCTATGCCAACTACGCGCATGGTTTCAAAGGCGGCGACTTCAACGGCGGCGCGCTGTTCGCGCCCGCCGAAGCCACCATCGTCAATCCGGAATTCCTCGACAGCTATGAAGTCGGCTTCAAGGGCGAGACGCCCGATCGCCGCCTCGGTTTCGAAGGCGCGGCCTTCTACTACGACTTCACCGACCAGCAGGTCTCGCAGAACCTGCCCGGCGCGACGGTGACGCTGCAAAGCCTCGCCAACGCCGCAAAAACCCGCGTTTACGGCGCCGAATTCGCGGTGACCGCGCAACCGGCGGACGCGCTGTTCCTGCAGGCGAAAGCGGGCCTCCTCGATGCGAAGTTCAAGGAATTCCTGCTCGACCCCGGCAATCCGGCCACCAGCTTCGCCGGCAACCGCACGGCCTCGTCGCCGCGCCTGACCCTCGCGGGCACCGCGCGCTACGACGTGCCGGTGGGCGCTTATACCTTGAGCGCGCAGCTCGACGGCTCCTACACCGGTTCTCACTTCTTCTCGGTCGACAATAATCCGGCGCTTTACGAGAACGGCTACTGGCTCGCGAACACGAGCCTTGTTTTGCATAGCCCCGGCGACCGCTACAGCGCCACGGTGTGGGTGAAGAACCTGTTCGGCGAGAACTACCTCGTGACCGGGCTTGCCAATACGAGCCTCGGTTTCATCGAGCTGTTTCCGGGAATGCCGCGAACTTTCGGTCTGACGGTGGCGGCGTCGTTTTAGGTTTTTCTCCCTTCCCTGAAAGGGGAGGAAGAAAAATTCTTAGATCACCAGATCGGCGGGCGGCGCGATCCGCGCTTCACGCCACGCATGGCCGTGCAGGAGGCAGGCGTCACAGTGGCCGCAGGGCTTGGTGACGCCGTTTTTTTCTTCGGGCGCGTAGCAGCTCCAGGTCTCGCCGGCCTTGAGGCCCAGTTCGGCGGCCAGGGCCGCGATCTGCGGTTTGGACATGTTCACCAGCGGCGCGACGATGCGCGGCGGGTTGGGCACGGCTTCGGCCCACATGGCGCGGAAGGCGTCCAGGAACGAGCCGCGGCAGTCCGGATACCCCGAGAAATCGACCGCATTCACACCGAGCCACACCTCCGCCGCGCCGGTGCCGGCGGCGTCGGCGCAGGCGAGCGCAAGGAACACGGCGTTGCGTCCCGGCAGGAAGGTGGGCGCGATGCCCGCTTTCATCTCGGCGACCGTGCGGTCCTTCGGGACGTGGATCTCGGGCTTCTGCCAGCTCACGTCGGCGATGCGGCGTTCGATACCGAAGCGCTCGCACTGCTTGTTCGCGTATTCGAGCTCGACCTGCTGGCGCTGGCCGTAGTTGATCCCGAAGCTGTAGGCGTCGCGGCCGCGCGCGCGGGCGAGCAGCAGGCAGACCGTGGAATCGAGCCCCCCGGAGTGAAGAACGAGGGCCTTCGGGCGGACGGATGTCTTACTCATACGACCTCAAAACGGCAGGACTCGCCCAGCGTCGGCCTGCGCACCGTGACGCTGGCCAGTTGCGGGAGGAGCAGGCGCAACTCGCCCGCGATCCACGCTGCCAGATTTTCAAGGGACGGCGTTTCAAGTCCCGGAATGTTGTTGAGGTAATGATGGTCGAGCTTGCCGCGCACGCTCTGGATCGACGCGGTCACCTTCTCGAAGTCCACCACGCAGCCGGTCGTGTCGTCGGGCTCGCCGCGCAAAGCGACCTCGACGCGGAACGAATGCCCGTGCAGGCGCGTGTTCTCGTGGCCCGCGGGCTTATGCGTGAACGCATGCGCCGCCTCGAAGCCGAATTCCTTGATGATCTCGAACCGTCCAGCCATGTCTTACGGGATCCCTAGATACTTATGTGTCTGGACGGACAGGCGCCATTTCGGATGGGCGAGGCAATAGGCGACCGCGTCCTTACTGTTGGCGTCCCGTGTCGGACCGTCCATAGGTTGCAAAAACCAGTGATGAAAAGCGAGCTGTTCGTAGCGCTCCGGCGGCCCGCCGTCTTGCGGATAAACAAGCTTGAGTTCGTCGCCGGCGGTCACGATCAGCTTGGCGCCGGCCTTGGGGCTGACGCAGACCCAGTCGAGGCCGGGGGGCGCTTCCACGGTCCCGTTGGTCTCCACGGCGACCTTGAAATCCTTGGCGTGGAAAGCGGCGATCAGCGGCGGGTCGAGCTGCAGAAGGGGTTCGCCCCCGGTGCAAACCACGAACTTTTCACCGCCGGCGCCGTCCCATGCGGCGGCCACCGCCGCCGCGAGGTCCTCGGCGGCCTTGAACTTGCCGCCCCCGGTCCCGTCCACGCCGACAAAGTCGGTGTCGCAGAACTTACAGATGGCGTTGGCGCGGTCCGCTTCCAGCCCGCTCCACAGATTGCAGCCGGCGAAGCGGCAGAACACGGCCGGTTTGCCCGTGTTGGCGCCTTCGCCCTGCAAGGTATAGAAAATCTCTTTGACGCTATAAGTCATCGCTCGCGAGGGACGTGAAGACCCATCCGGGGCCGCATGTGGACGACCACATAAGCCTTTGGCCCCCAAGAATCCAGGCTTGGACGCGCTCGGGGCCACTGAAGAAGACCGTGCGACACGGGGATTTTTCGCCTCCAGTCACAAATATTTCACAAGGAACAGCAGGTTCCACGGCATATTTAACCCTCGCAGCTATGTTAAATTCCCTGACTTTCGCGACTTTTAGCCGGGACGAAGCATGAACCAGGGCGAACACTCACACATCGTATCGGGCTTCGATAACGATCTCGCGCAGCTCGAGCGCAAGGTGCTGGAGATGGGCGGTTTGGCCGAAGCGCAGCTGCGCGACGCCATGGAAGCCCTCGTGCGCCGGGATGCCGAGGCGGCCGAAAGCATCATCCGGCGCGACAGCGACATCGACGAGTGCGAGCGCAAGATCGAAGCCGGCGCGTTGTCCATCATCGCGCGCCGCCAACCCATGGCCAACGACCTGCGCTACGTGTTCGGCAACGTGAAGATCGCGGGCAGCTTGGAGCGCATCGGCGACTACGCCAAGAACATCGCCAAGCGCAGCCTCATCCTGACCCGCGCCAATATCCAGATCCCGCACGACATGGCCGCGCTCGGCAACCTGGCCCAGCGCACCGTGCGCGACGTGATGGACAGTTTCACCACCCGCGACGCCCACAAGGCCGAAATGGTGTGGCAGCACGACCACGAGCTTGACGACCTCGTCGCGCGGGTGATGCGCCAGGTGATCTCGCGCATGTCGCAGGACTTGATCTCCAGCGCGTCCAAGGCGCCGGAAGACGTCGAATGCTCGACGCACCTCCTGTTCGTGACCAAGAACCTCGAGCGCGTCGGCGACCACGCGACCAACATCGCCGAAGTCATCCAGTTCCAGCTTTCCGGCGGATGGAAGACCGGCGAACGCCCCAAGGGCGGCGACAGCCTGCAGGTTGTCGGGCGGTAGTTGCTATTTCTCCCGCCCCCTTGCAGGGGGAGGAAAAAATCAAACTACGCCTTCTTCGTCAGCTTGGTTTCGAACGTCGCGGCGTCCAGGGGCTTGGAGAAGTAATAGCCCTGGATGATGTCGCAGCCGTTGTCTTTGAGGAATTCCACGTGCTCGAGGATCTCGGCGCCTTCGGCGACGACTTCCAGGTTGAGGCCCCGTGAAAGGCCGATGATCGCGCGTGCGATCTCGGCCGTGTTCTGGTTCTCCTGCACATCCTGCACAAACGCGCGGTCGATCTTCAAGGTGGTGATCGGGAAGCGCCCGAGATAACTCAGGCTCGAATATCCCGTCCCAAAGTCATCGATCGAAAGTCCGCACCCGAGGTCGCGCACGGCCTGCATGCGCGCGATGGCGGACTCCACGTCGTTCATCAGCATGCTTTCGGTGATCTCCAGTTCCAGCCACTTGGACTCGAGGCCTGAATCGCCAAGTGCGGCTTTCACCTTGTCGAGAAGGTCGCGCGCCTTGAACTGGTGCGCCGACACGTTCACCGACATGCGCAGGGGCTCGTAGCCCAAGTCCTGCCACGCCTTCGTCTGCACGCAGGCTTGACGCAGCACCCATGTGCCGATCTCCACGATCAGGCCCGTTTCCTCGGCCACGGGGATGAACTCGCCCGGACTGATGAAGCCGTGCACCGGATCCTTCCAGCGGATCAGCGCCTCGGCGCCTTTCACGCGGCCCGTCGCGGCATCCATCTTCGGCTGATAGAACAGCACGAACTCCTTGTTAGCGAGCGCCGCGCGCATGCGCTTTTCGAGGCTGAGGCGGTTGCGCGCCTTGGCGTTCATGTCGCTGGCGAAAAACTGATAACTCGCCCCGCCGGAGCCTTTGGCGAACTGCATCGCGCTCAAACTGTCTTTGAGCAGTTCGTCGAAGCTTTCGCCGTCGGTCGGATAAATGCTGATGCCGATGGAGAAGGTGATGAAGATTTCCTCGCCCTTGATCAGGAAGGGCTTCTTCACCGCGTTCAGCACCTTTTCCGCGACGATCACGCTGTCGTCGATGGCGGTGATCGGGGTCATGACGGCAAATTTGTCGCCGTCCAGGCGCGCCGCCGTATCCGAGGTGCGGATCACCTTCGACAGGCGCTCGGCCACTTCATGCAGCAGAATATCGCCGGCGGCATAGCCCAGCGCATCGTTGACCACCGTGAATCGGTCGAGGCCCATCACGAGCAGCGCGATCGACTTATTTGCGC
>JAYRTJ010000104.1:0-12037 GCA_041919675.1 Rhodospirillaceae bacterium
ATCCAGAAGGACGTCGAACTCGACGGTCTCATGTCCGAGATCGAGTCCGATCTTCGCGAAGATGAACTCAAGCGCATTTGGCGCCAGCACGGCTCGACCTTCGTCGTCGTCGCCGTGTTGTTCCTGATCGCGGTCGCCGGCTACGAAGGCTGGAAGGCCTACAACGGCCGTCAGCACGCGGACATCGCGATGACTTACGATGAAGGCATGAATGCCGCCGGCGAGGGCAAGATCGATGAAGCCAAGGCGAAGTTCGCCGAAGTGGCGAAGTCGGGCGATCAGCCTTACGCCTCCCTCGCGCGCCTGACCGAAGCGGGCCTGCGCCTGCAGAACAATGACGCGAAAGGCGCGGTCGATCTTTACGCCGCGCTCGCCGCCGATGAGAAAGCCGATCTTCTGTTCCGCGACGTCGCCGTCATCCTGAAGGCGCTGCACAGCGTCGACAGCGAAGACCCGAAGACGCTCGAAGCCGACATCGCGCCGCTCACCAAGGACAGCACCTTCAAGCACTCGGCCATCGAACTCACCGCGCTGCTCGCGGCCAAGCAGGGCGATACGGCCCGTGCCGCGACGCTCGCCCAAAGCCTGGTCGACGATGCCGCCACCCCGCAGTCGATGCGCGGCCGCGCGCAGGAATATGCCGCGCTCTACAAGGCCGGTGTCGTTCCCGCCGCTCTGCCGCCGCCGCCGATCGATGCCGGCAAGGCGCCGTCCGTGACCGATCTCGTCGCGCCCGCCGCCGAAACCGAACCCACGCCGGCGCGTCCCGCCCAGAAACCTTAGTCCCTAAACCCTGGTCACGTTCCGAAATCATGATGCGTTTTGTCCGCGTTTTCTCGCTTGTTCTCGCGACAGCTGCGATCGCCGGCTGTTCGACCGTCGGCGACATGTTCAGCAAAGACAGCAACGAAGTGTTGCCGGGCACGCGCATCTCGGTGCTCGCGCTCGAACGTGAACTGCGCCCGTCCATCGAAACCACGGACACGCGCATCGTGCTCCCGACGCCGCAGGATACAAACCTGTGGCCGGGCGCGGGCGGCTTCTCGCACCACGCCATGCACCACATGGTGATCAGCGACGTGCCGCGCCGCTCGTGGACAACGGGCATCGGTGAAGGCACGGGTCTGCGCAATCACATGTTCGCCGAACCGATCATCGCGAACGGGCACATCTACACCATGGACGCCGACGGCCGTGTCACGTCCTTCGACGCCAAGACCGGCAAGCGTCAGTGGCGCGCCGACACCGCGCCGCGCACGGAACGCGACAATAAATTCTTAGGGGGCGCCATCGCCATCGAAGGCGACCGCATCTTCGCGACCTCGGGCGCCGCCGAAGTGATGGCCATGAGCGCGACCGACGGGTCGATCCTCTGGCGCGCGACCACCGAAACGCCGGTGCGCGCCGCGCCCGCCGTCAACGGCGGACGCGTGTTCGTCACCACCATTGAAAACCAGGTCATCGCTTTCGCCGCCAACAACGGCGCGCAGCTGTGGACTTACGCCGGCGCTTCGACGCCGACCATCCTGCTCGGCGGTTCCGCGCCGGCCGTGGACGGCGGCGTGGTCGTCGCCGCGCTGTCGACCGGCGAACTCGCGGCGCTGCGCGTCGACAACGGCTCGCTGCTGTGGAGCGAAACGGTCGTGGCCATCCGCCGCACCGAAGCCGCCGCCAGCCTGCCGGACATCGCCGCGCGCCCGGTCATCGATCGCGGCCGCGTTTACGCCGTCGGCCAGTCGGGCCTCATCGTCGCCATCGATCTGCGCACCGGGAACCGTCTTTGGGAAGCGCCCGTCGCGGGCATCTATCAGCCGTGGGTCGCCGGCGACTTCCTCTACACCGTCACCATCGACGCCGAAGCGGTTTGCATCGACGCGCGTTCGGGCCGCATCCTGTGGGTGACGCAGCTGCGCGCCTGGGAAGACGAGAACGACCGCGAGGACCGCGTGATCTGGGCCGGCCCCGTGCTTGCCAGCGACCGCCTCATCCTGGTCAATTCCTTGAGCGAAGCGATCTCGATCTCGCCCTACTCGGGCGAGGTGCTGGGCACGATGGACCTGCCGGCCTCGGCCACCATGGCGCCGGTGTTCTCCGACTCCACCATGTTCCTGCTCGACGACGACGGCGACCTGACCGCTTATCGGTAGCGCACGGAAAGAAGCGAAATTTATATCCGATATAATTTCGCTCGCTGAATTCGCCCCCGGGACCAGCTCCCGAGGGCGAAATTTTATCGGATATAATTTTCGCGTTTAGACACTCGCCTTTCTGGACACTCGAATGCCTCGCAAAACCCATCGCAAGCACGCCGGCGGCTCTCCGCGCAAGGAGCTGGCCCGCACGCGCGAGAAGCGGGGCGACGAGAAGCCCATGTTCACGGTCGCCATCGTCGGGCGTCCGAACGTCGGCAAATCGACCCTGTTCAACCGTCTGATCGGCCGCCGCGAAGCCATCGTGCATGACCGCCCCGGCGTCACGCGCGACCGCCGCCGGGGCCTCGGGACCTTGGGCGGGCTCACCTTCACCGTCTTCGACACCGCGGGCTTTGAAGACGCGGACGCCGAGACTCTCGAAGGGCGCATGCGCCGCCAGACCGAGAAGGCCATCGCCGAAGCCGACGTCGCCTTGTTCCTGGTCGACGCCAAAGCCGGCATCACGCCGCTCGACGAACACTTCGCCGATCTTTTGCGCAAGAGCCGCACGCCGATCCTGCTCGTCGCCAACAAGACCGAGGGCAAGGGCAGCGAAAGCGCGCTCTATGACGCGTTCCGCCTGGGTCTCGGCGAGGCCATTGCCATCGCCGCCGAACACGGCCAGGGTCTCGACGCGCTCTATGCCGCGCTTGCTCCGTTTGCGCCGCCTGTGGATCTCGACGCGCGGGGTGACGACGACGCGCCTGCGCCGCCGGCCGAGGGCGAGCCGCCGCCGCCCGCGCCGGTGCGCCCGCTCCAACTCGCCATCATCGGCCGGCCGAACACAGGCAAGTCCACTCTCATCAACCGCCTCGTCGGTGAAGACCGCGTGCTGACCGGCCCGGAGCCGGGTGTGACGCGCGACGCCATTCCCGTCGACTGGACCTACACGGCTCCGGACGGGTCCACGCGCGAGATCCGCCTCGTCGATACCGCCGGCGTGCGCAAGCGCACCAAGATCACGGACGCCGTTGAAAAGCTCTCGGTGGGTGAGACGTTTGAAGCGATCCGCCTGGCCGAGGTTGTCGTCCTCGTGGTCGATTCCGAAAGCCCGCTCGACAACCAGGAACTCACTCTCGCGCGTCATGTGGCCGAAGAAGGCCGCGCGCTCGTCATCGCGGTGAACAAGTGGGATCTCATCAAGGAAAAGCGCTCGGTCCTGTCGAAGGTCGAGGATACGCTGGAAAGCTCGCTCGCCCAGATCCGCGGCATTCCCGTCGTCACGCTCTCCGGTAAAACGGGTCAACGCGTCGACACGCTGATGGAAGCCGTGTTCGCGGTCCACGAGACCTGGAACAAGCACATCGCCACCAATCCCTTGAACCGCTGGCTGGCCTCGGCCACCCGGGCCCATCCGCCGCCGCTGTCGATCCACAAGCAGCGCATCAAGCTCCGCTACATGACCCAGGCGAAGACGCGCCCGCCCACGTTCGTCATTTTCTCCACGCGGGCCGGGGATTTGCCGGACGCGTACATGCGTTACCTGACGAATGGCCTGCGCGACACCTTCGATCTCGACGGCGTGCCCATCCGCATCCATCTGCGCAAGCCGAAGAACCCCTTCGAGGACGAGAAGGGCTAACCTTCCCGCGCCGAGCTGTGCCATCATCCTCCCCAGACTTTAGGGGAGCTCATGTCATGACTGCGCTGCGCTTTGCTCTGGCCGCCGCCGCGACGCTTCTTGTCGCCGCGCCCGCGATGGCCGCGGATACTTCTATCCTCGATCCCAAGACGCTGAAATTTGTCCTGCCCAAGGACATCAAGTGGGCGCCGGGATCTCCGGGCGCCGAGGTCGCGGTGCTGCAGGGCGATCCGCAGAAGCCGGGCGAGCTCTACGTGCTCCTCAACAAATGGAAGGCCGGCAACAACTTCAGCCGTCCGCACTTCCACGAAAACGACCGCTACATCTACGTGCTCTCGGGCACCTGGTGGGTCGGCACCGGTGATGTGTTCGATCCCGAGAACGCGACCGTGCCCATGCCCGCCGGCAGCTATGTCGTGCACCACGCCAAGCAGGTGCACTGGGACGGCGCCAAGACCGAAGACACGATCATCGCCATCGTCGGCATCGGCCCGGCCGCGTCCAAGCCGTCACCGACGGCGAAAATTCCGCCTGATAAGAAATAGAACAGCTTAGATCGCGTTCAGCGGCACCTTCACGTAGGCGATGCCGTTGTCCTCGACCGGCGGCAGCGCGCCCGCGCGGATGTTGAGCTGGATGGCGGGGATCAGCAGCGCCGGCATGTTGAGGGTCTTGTCGCGCGCCGTGCGCATGGCTACGAATTCGTCCTCGCTCACGCCGTCGCGCACATGCAGGTTGGCGCGGCGCTGCTGGGCGACCGTGGTTTCCCAGGCGTATTTGTCGCGGCCCGGCGCCTTGTAGTCGTGACAGCAGAAAATGCGCGTATTGCCCGGCAGGGCCAGGAGCTTGCGTACGGACTTATAAAGCGCGGCGGCGTTGCCGCCGGGGAAGTCCGCGCGCGCGCTGCCGTAGTCGGGCATGAACATCGTATCGCCGATGAAAGCCGCGTCGCCGATCAAATAGGTCACGCACGCGGGCGTATGTCCCGGGGTGTGAATCACGCGGATTTTCAGAGCGCCGAGCGCGATCTCCTCGCCGTCCGCGAACAGCCGGTCGAACTGCCGGCCGTCGGTGGCGAGGTCTTTCATGTTGAACAGCGACCCGAAGGTTTTCTGAACATCGACGATCTTCGCGCCGATGCCGATCTTCGCACCCGTCTCCTGACGCAGCGCATGGCCCGCCGACACGTGATCGGCGTGCGCGTGGGTTTCCAGGCACCAGTGCGGCGTCAGGCCTTCGGCGCGAATGAAGGCGAGCAGCGAATCGAGCGAACGGCGCGACGTGCGTCCCGACACCGCGTCATAGTCCAGCACCGGATCGATGATGACGCAGGCGTTCGTCGCCGGATCCGATACGACGTAGCTCACGGAATGGGTGGCCGTGTCGAAAAACGATCGAATCTGAGGGCTTGTCATGCGGCGAGAATGAGCAAGCCGGTGGAGTCTGTCAAAGCTTCTTGACGGGCCGGTATTATACCTACATTGTTAGGAATATGGCGGACAACGCATCCCTCGGCCAGTTTGAACAGCTCGTGCTCACGGCGGTCCTGAGCCTTGGCGACAAGGCCTATGGCGTGACCATCCACGAGAAGGTCGAAGCGCTCAGTCATCCCAAGGCGGCCGCGCTCGGCGCGGTGTATGTCACGCTCGATCGCCTCGAGGATAAGAAACTCATCGTTTCCAAGATGTCGGACCCGACGCCGGAGCGCGGCGGGCGGGCCAAACGCTTCTATCGGATGAGCGAAAAAGGTGAACGCGCGCTCAAAGACGCCGCCGCCACCGCGCGGCGGATGTGCGAGGTCATTGAAACCACTTGGGGAGACGGCGCATGGAAGCCCGCCCGCACCCGCTGATCGAAAAGACGGTCAGTGTGCTCTTTCCGCCACTCGCGCGTGAGGCGGTGATGGGCGATCTCTCGGAACGCTACCGCGCGCCGGTGCAATATCTTCTCGAATCGCTCGGCGTGCTCCCGCTCGTTCTCGCCGGTCAGATCCGCCGCACCACGACGTGTCCGGCCCTCGGCGTGCAGACGCTGATCCTGTTCGGCTGCATGGGCGGCTTCGAGATCGCGGGCGCGCCGCGCGACGTGCCGCTTTGGCTGCGCGCGGCGATTCCCACAACCGCCGCCATGCTGATCCTTATCCTCCGCGACGCCTACCGCCGCGTGGACGGATGGTCCGCGGGCCGTGCGCTGCGCGATATTTTCAGCGCTGTCGGCGTTGTCGCGTTCTGCCAGCTGATCGCCATGGCGTTGGCGGCCGCGGGATTGGCGTCGCCGGGATGGGTGTTCGCCCCCTCGCGCGTCCTCGTCATGGGGCTGGCGATTTTGCCGGCGCTTTTCGTGTTTCGCCTTGGCCTTGGGCTCGACGGCGATTCGCGGCTTCAAGAGCCGGCCGGTGCGTTGTCCGCCGCCGAGTTGCGCGCCGACTACGCCCGGTTCCGCGTCCGTGTGCGCAGCCGTAATTTGCTCGAGGTCGGAATCTACGGCCTCGGCGCCCTTGGCGGCGCGCTGTTCCTCAGCTTCGCGCCGGGCATGGAAGGCAAGGTCCTGCATTGGAGCTGGCCGCTCGGGCAGGCGCTCGTAAGCTGGTATCTGCTGACGGCCGCGTCCGCGCGTTCAATGCCGGGCGAAGGGCCGTTCGCGGTCCTCGCGGCGTTCTATCACAAGGAAATCGCCCGCCAGCGCCGTCATGTGCGGATCATCTGGTGGTGGTACCTCTGGCCGCTGTGTATCGGCGTCGGCCTTCCCGCCTTCCGCCGCGCCGGCGATAGCCTATCGTTCGCGCTGCTGGGCTTCGCGAGTTGCGCCCTCGTCACCGCTTTTGTCGCCTGGTTCACCGCCAACCGCGCCCGCGACTTCCAGGACGAAATGAATAATCTCGCCAGTGTGCAGGAGCGGTCATGAAACTTCTTGCCAGGATCCTGGGTGGTCTCGTCGCCCTGCTTGTGATCGCCTTCGTCGTCTTCGTCATCGCCACCAATTACCGCATCGCGACGACCGAAACCGTCGCCTATGACGATCATGCGCCCGGCCGCTACATCACCTTCGGCGGACACCGCTGGCACTATCTGACCCGCGGCAATGTCGCCGCCGATCCCACCGGCGCGCCGGTGCTGATGCTTCACGGCTTCATTCTTTCCGGCGCCGAGAGCTTTGCGACTCTCAAGGACAGGATCGCGGAAAACCGGGGCGTCATCGCCCCGGATTATCTCGGTTATGGCCATTCCGAGCGCGTACTGACGCCGGGCGAGCCCTACGAGATCACGCACACCACCAAGGCCATTGTCGCGCTCCTTGATGAGTTGGGCATCGCGCAGGTCGATGTCGTCGGTCATTCCTACGGCGGAGTCATGGCGGCGCAGTTTGCGCTCGACTATCCCAGCCGCGTCCGCCGCATCGTGTTCATGGACGCCGTCCCTTACGTCGATATTTCCGGCACCAAGATGTATGAAACGGGTCTCGGCGTCGGCCGCGCCATGGCCTGGCACGTCATCAGCGGTCCGCTCAGCTTCCTGGGGAACTCTTGCGAACGGAACCCCAGGTGCACCTGGGCACCCTACGCCCTGATCGCCGATAACACCGACGCCATGCTGGCCGCCATGTACACCAACGCCCATTCGCCGGTATTCGCGGCGCTGAGCTCGCGGCTTGGCGAGATCGGCGCGCAGTCTCTGGTGCTGAACGGCGACAACGATTTCCTGATCCCGCAGGAGGACGCCCGGAAACTCGCGGATGCGCTTGGCAACGCCCGGCTCCAATTCATCGCGGCGGGCGGGCACATGCCCTATATGCGGAAAATGGACGAGACCTACAAAGCCCTCACCGACTTCCTTCAGCCCAGCACGTAGATCGCCGCATAGGCGAAGAAGAAGCCGACGGCGTAGACGGCGCCGGCCGCCGCGAGGATCCAGCCGCCGACCCTGCGCAGGCGGCGGCAGGCATCGGCCTCAAAGGGGTCGAGGGGGCAGGGGGCGTTGCGGGTTGCGTATCTCATGATCGCGGCGGCCAGCAGCAGCACGCCCGCGGCCGCGAACACATAGTCTTTATAGATCGAGATCACGACGATCTGCGGCACGGCAGTCACGAGGCCCGCGACGACGGCGCCCGCGCCGAGCGCCACCAGCAGCGCCGGCAGCGCGCAGCAGATCAGTGTTCCGAAAGATGTGAACAGCGCCAGCCAGACCAGGGCCGATGCCGGGCGCTCGCTATTCTGCAAGGACGGTTACCGGCCCTGGCGGGTGATTTCGGTCACCGCGTAACCCGCGTTCACGATGGTCTTGGTCACGGTCGCATCATCGAGTGTCGCGCCGGTTTTGGTGTCGACGGTCACTTTGCCCGTTTCCAGGTCGACCTTCACCTTCTCCACCGCCGGGTTCTTCTGGAAGCTCTTCTCGATTCCGGTCACGCAGATGGCGCAGACCATCCCGTTCACCGAAGCGGTGATGGTTTCCGCGTTCGCGGCGCTCACGGCCGGAAGAAAGCTCAGGAAGGCGATGACGCGCATGGCTTGTCCTAAAACTGTTTGACCCAGTTGAACATCACTTTGCCGTGGTGGCTCACGCCGCCTTCGATCAGGAAGGCCCGGTACATCACGCGGATCAGGGGCGTGACCTCCACTTTCGGCTCCTTCGCGCCCACATGCAGGCCGAGGTGCGTCTCGTCGCGGTAATCCACCTGCACCATCGCCCAGGGGCTCACCTTGGTGTAGTCGACGGGGCTGAAAGCCACGCCCGCGCGGGCCCTTTGCCAGATCGCGCGTTCCACCTTCGGCGCATACATCGCCTGCATCTCGTAGGAGATGAACAGCCGCCGGGTCTCGTAGTCGGCGAGAAAGCCGGTCCATGCGGCCGGCCTCATATCGCCGTTCCGGTCGATGGTCGCGCCGCCGCCCGCATGGCTGAAGATGTTGCCCTGGCTGCGCGGCGCATTCCACCGCTTCACCAGGAAGTTCAACTGCGGGCCCATCATCGTGAAGTTGTCGCCGCGGATGTGATACTGCGCATGGAACGCGGCGGCCATACGCGGCGTGAGGGTGTAATCGAGCCCCACCATATGGCCGCCGGCGTCGTTCTCCTGCATCAGCATCAATCCGCCCACATAGCTCACGGGCTTCCCGAACGCGTGCCCCGGGTGATGGAGGAGCGTTGCGGCGAACCCAATGATGGCGATGTGGACCGGGGAACACGGTGTCTTCAAATCACTACATCTTTAAGGTCAGGCGCGCTTCCAGGGCGTGCAGTTTGGTCCGGCTGGAAATCGTGCCGTTGTAGCCCGCGGAAATGAACATGTTGTCGCTGACCTTGGCGGCCAGGTTCGCGCCGACCCGCACGCCGTTGATGCCGGGCGAGCGGACGAGGGTGTTGAAGGTCGCCGCCGAGCCCACGAAGCGGGTCTCGAGGGTGTCCTTGCCGTCCTCGAGCAGGTAGCGGTACCCGGCCAGCAGGCGGATATGGGCATCATTGCCCGCGCCCATCGGCACTTCGAACGCGGCGCCCAGTTCGGCGGCCGAGCTCTTTTCCTTGTGTTCGCCGACCATCAACGAAACGCTGTTCGCGCCCGTTTCCGTGTAGGCGTCCATTTTGGCGGTCTGATAGTCGATGAGGCCGTACGGCGCGATGGTGGAATCGCCGTCCAGCTTCAAGGGCACGGACACCTTGGCGCCGATCGACATCACCTTCCCGTCTTGCGCGCCGGTCGCGGCGCGGCCGAGGCTCGTAATGGCGCGCGTGGACTCCGCGTCCACCCAGCCGTATCCAACCGCGGCCGAGAAGACGACATTCTCACCGCCGGAAATGTGCGCCTGCACCGCGGTTGTTTGCACATTGGTTTCGCCGAGGGCGTCGCGGAACTCATCCTTGCCGTCCGCGTAACCCACCGCCAGGCCGACGTTGGCCCCGCCGCCCATGCCGTAATCGAAGCCCGCGATCACATAAGGGCGCGAGATTTTGGCGCCCGCGGTCGCACTGTCGGTCGCGCGCGTGCCGAAGACCATGCCGCCGCCGACAAAGCCGCCGAAACCTTCATGGCCCGTTCCGGCGATGTCTTCGGCATGCTCGAACAGCGAGTCCTGGAAGCCTTGCATCGATTCCACCGCCTGGCGGCCCGCCGAATAGAGCGTGCGGCCCGAAAGATCGTCCAGCGACTGCGTGCGCGTAGCGGTCGTGACGGTGGATGCGAAGCGGCCCATCAGCACTTGGTCGAGGTCCGCGTTGCGGCCCGCCGACACATCGAGCGCATTGGCCACCAGCATCTGCGTATCCGTCGTCGCCGCCGGCGCGAACATCGCGCGCACGATCTGGCCGCGGATTTCGCCGGCCGGGTTCAGTTGGGTGTGGAACTGCATGTACAGTCCCGCGTTGTTGAGGTTCACCAGTTCCGCCTGCGGGATCGCCCACACCAGGGGACCCACGGGGCTCACCGGCGGGACCGGGGTAAAACCAAAGATCACGGGACCGTTGACGCCCGCCGGGCCGCGGTGAATGTGGCCCAAGGTGAGTGGGCTGGTGCCGCGCGTGGCGATGTCGTGCGTCGCATAGACCGTCGCGTTGGCTTGCGCGTCGTCGAGGATCAGGAAACCGGTGCCGCGCGCCTGGGAGGGGTTCGGCGCACCTTCATACTGCATGCTGCTGATGTAAAGCGTGCCGGCGTGTGCGCCGGTCGCGGCCATCACGGCAAGCGCCGTGCTCAAAAGCAGTCTCGACTTTCTCATGAGATCCTCCCCCCTTGGGATGTGTGAGTCGAAGCAACGGAACAAACAAACGAAAAAGAAGACGAAGCGCCTACGCGTGCGGCATGCCCGGCATGGGAGTGGCGGGCGTCGCCGGCGCGCCGGGATTCGCCGGCGCGGCGACGCTCGACATGCATCCGGCGCTGAAATCGTCGAAGGTGTTGCCGCCGGCCAGACCCTCGCTGTAGGACAGCGCGACGCCGGCCGGCGCCGCATCGGCCATGGCCATCAGCGAGACGACGCTCTCCGGGATCGGCGGCGCGGTTTCGCGCGCGATGGTCTCCATCGTCGCGGTCACCGCGCCGTAAGACGGAACGTACGGGCTCTGCCAGACAAAGGGATTGTTGGCGCTGTCGTGGAAGGTCACCCGTAAGGACCGTGTTTCCCCGGTCGCGTTGGAGACGCGCACAATACCGGTTAATCCGCCGCGCGCCGGTCCGATCACGAAGGGCAGCGACAAGGGATCGGCCATCAGCACCATGCCGCAGGTCGACACATGGCTCCATGTGCCGCTCGCGGGTGTCCAGGCGGCGTGCTGCACGTGCCCGGCCAGGCCCGAGATCGACAGAAGCAGCACGGGGGGCAGGCGCGCCATGTCGGGTTTGGGGTCGGCGGCCGCCAACATCTGCTGCGCCCAGGTTTCCAAGGTGGCGCCCGGGGCAAGGACCGGCGAGGTCCAGGTCGCGATCGCGATGCCGGTCGCGGCGTCGTGCATGCGCACGCTCACCTCTGCCGGCGCGCCGTCGTTGTTGGAAATGCGAAGATAGGACTGAACGGAAAGTCCGGTGTTGAATCCCGGGATGACGAGATCGTTGCCCGCGCGCGCGGGTGCGCCGATCAGCAGCGCGGCCAGTGCAACACATGCTGATTTGAACCGAGACAAGGTGTCTCCCTAACGTCTTGCGGTTCCAAGAATTTGTTCCATTGGGTAAAAGAAGCCAGCGGTTAATTTTTGAAGGGCCAGGGAATAACTCGCCCGTCCGCGACGTCAGCGGGGTCCGGCGCGTAAAACCGGCTGTTTCATCGAGGTGGAGGGGCTTTCATGACCTGGACTTATGCGGCGCCGATCGGCATGTTGCTGATCTCGAACGTCTTTATGACCTTTGCCTGGTACGGCCAGCTCAAATACCCCGGCACGTCGCTTTGGCTCGTCATCCCCATCAGCTGGGGCATCGCCTTCTTCGAATACTGCCTCGCCGTGCCCGCGAACCGCATCGGCTACACGGTCTACACGGCCGCCCAGCTGAAAACGATGCAGGAGGTGATCACCCTCGCGGTCTTCGCGGTGTTCTCGGTCGCCTATCTCGGCGAGAGTCTCAAGTGGAACCACGTCGCGGCCTTCGGCTGCCTCGTGCTCGCGGCTTACTTCTCGTTCAATAAGTGGGACTAGCGCGCGTCTTTTTTATTGGCGTCCGCGTCTTCGTCGCAGCGGCAGTCGAAATCGCCCAAGGCCTGCGCGAGCTCTTCGCCCGCGTCCATGCGTTCGATCAGCTTGCGCGCGAACTTGGCTCCGCTCTTGGCCCCGCTCTTGGAATG
>JAYRTJ010000105.1:0-12033 GCA_041919675.1 Rhodospirillaceae bacterium
GTGGACACGGCCTTCGAGTTGGCCCGTGATGCCCATGAACCAATGTTCGCTGAGGACAAAGGGTGTCGGCGGGGGCGAGTCGGCGTCCCGCGACGGCGGCGGCGCGACAACGGTTGTGCTTTGCGCCTGCGCGCTGGAGAGGCCCGTGACGGCGGCAAGTAAGGTGAGAAGGCCCGCCGCGGCAGGGCGGAAAAATGAACGGATCATCGTCTTGAACGGGCGGGTCGACCCCTGGCACTTGTCGACACGCGTCCCGCGAAGATGTCGATTCCTCACCATCCCATGGCGGTCGCCGGATTTCCAGGCCGTCAGTTCAGCCAGACGCCCTCGGGCGGTTCACGTTCCGGCGTGATGCCAAGCCGCCGCGCGGCCAGAGCCTCCGCCGGGCAGGGCTGCAGGGCGTAGGGCATCTGCGGCAAGTGAAGGCCCGCGCGGACCATCCCGATCGCCAGTTCGTTCAGATGGCTGAGCACGACGCGGGCCGCCGCCGGCGGCAAAAGGCGCCACAGGACCCGCCGCGCGCCGAACTCGTTCTCGTGCTGGAGCAGCAAAAGGATCTGGAGCACGAGCTCCTCGTCCTGGCCGATTTCGATGCAGCGGATGTTGTGGACGTCGAGCGGACGGCCGGAGGACATCTCCATGGTGTGCAGGGCCGCGGAGAGATGCAGGGCGTGGGCCATGGTGAGATGCGCCGCGTCGAAGCCTTCGCGGCACAAAGGTTCGATGGCGTCGCCGGCGCGGCGCGCCTGGGTGATCAGGCGGATCGAACAGAGGATGAAAAGCTCGGAGGTGCTCAGCGCGCAAAGGCGACGCGAGGCGATCGAAAGGGACATGGGCGCTCCAGACAAAACCGCCGCCGGATCCGCGGCACGGGGAGAGCATAAGCCTAACTAAGAACGATTCGCAATGATGTTAATAATCATTCTCAATATTAGAAAAATAATAAGAATTTTCAGTATATTAGGGAACGGCCGGGTAAACGAGGCGCGCGGAACACCGCAAAATCCACTACGTTGAGTTCGAATGACTTCTACCGAGTTCACGGCGCGGGAGGCGCGGGAGAAGGTGGCCGTCGGCATCTCCTTCGCCATCTTGCGCAAGGAGTGGCGGAGCGTCGCGCGCGCCGTGTGGAAAGAGGTCAAGGCGGACAATCTTTCACTCGTGTCGGCGGGCGTGGGATTCTACGCCCTGCTGGCGATCTTTCCCGCCGTCGGTGCGATCGTTTCGCTCTACGGTCTGATCGCGGACCCCGGGACGATCCGTGAGCATCTCGGTTTTATGCGCGCGGTCCTGCCGCGCGAGGCTTACCAGCTCCTCGCCGATGAGGTCCGCGCGCTCACCTCGGACCAGAACGTGAAACTGGGCTTCGGTTTCGTGATGGGGCTCGCGCTGTCGATGTGGAGCGCCTCGCGCGCCGTCATCGCGCTCCTGACGGCGGTGAATATCGCCTATGAGGAAACCGAGACCCGCGGCTTCGTCGCGGTCAATGTCATGGCGCTCGTCTTCACCCTCGCCGCGGTCGCGGTGATGCTCGCGGCTATGGCGCTCCTGGGCGGACTGCCGGCCGCTGTGGATAAAATGCACCTTCCGGGCTGGTTGGCCTGGCTCATTCTTCTCTTTCGCTGGCCGCCCTTGGCGGCGGTGGTCCTCACGGGCCTGGCGTTCCTGTACCGCTTCGGGCCGAATCGGCGCGGTGCGCCGATGCAGTGGTTCACCCCGGGCGCCGTGCTCGCCATGCTGTTCTGGATCGTCGCCTCGGCCGGCTTCTCGGCCTACGTCTCCAATTTCGGCAACTACAACGAGACCTTCGGCTCCCTCGCGGCGGGCGTCATCCTGCTGCTGTGGTTCTATGTGTGCGCCTATGTCGTCTGCGTGGGAGCGGAAATTAACGCCGAACTCGAATTCCGCGCCCGGCGGCGCGGCGGGCCTGTGCATAACGCCGATGCGTGTTGAAACCATCTGCGCGGCCGCCGCCGCGACCGGATCGTCAGGACGCGGGTGATCGAGAAAAGCTCGATAAATAAGGGAAAACAGGCATATTTAGAATCATCCTCAAGTACCGGCGCGCCCCGCGCGAGGAACCCGCACTACTCTGCGACATCGGTTTCACAGCGGTTGCAACCGCGCGCCGGGCTGTGCGTTTCCTCAGGTTCACGCGGTGAATCGCGACTCTCTGACGCACCGGCGCAATGCAGTTTGCATCGAAAGGCAAGGCGTATCGCGCGCACGAGGTGTAAAAAATGTCGCAAAATATGCGTTAATCAGTGGTCCTTGCGCTTGCGTGGCTTCAGGACCTGCGATAAGAGTGCAGCCAAGACGGCGCTGTTACCCTTATAAATAAGGCGTCCGTCGGGGTTTGCCGATCAACAATTCAGGGGTGGAGAAAATGGCCACATCGTCCGATAAGCCTGCGGTTGTCACGTTGAAGCATCTGGCGGCGACGCTCGCCGACAAGCATGAACTGTCGAAGAAAGTGTCGGGTGAGATCCTCGCCGACCTCGTGGGTCTGCTCACGAAGCATCTCAAGAAAGGTGACAAGATCCGCATCGGCGGTTTCGGCGTGCTGCAGGTCCGTAAGCGTCCTGCGCGCATGGGTCGTAACCCGGCGACCGGCGAACAGATCAAGATTAAGGCCAGCAAGAAAGTCGCTTTCCGCGCTGCCAAGGAACTTAAAGAAGCCGTCTAATACGGTTTTCTTTGCGATGCGCGCCTTGCCCGTTCATCCGGGCAAGGCGCGAAATCGCCTCTAAAGGTCGGGTTTCCCGGCCTTTTTTATTTCTCCGGCCCCGCGCGCCGGACAGGAACAGAGCCGATCCTTGCGGACCGGCTCTGCGGGACCTTTCCGGATTGCAAAGGTCCGGTCGCGGGAGACCGCTGTTTACGGGGCGCTCATGCGCGCCGCGACACGGCGGGTCATGAACACGCCGACCAGACCGAGGCCGAGCAGCGCGACCGGGAGCGGTTCCGGCACCGAGGTGTGGACCGCGAGCACGAACGATTCGTTGTCGGTCGTCGTGCCGGTGAAGCTGAACTTCGCTTCGGTGGGGTCGTAGCCCGGGGCGTGCAGGATGCCGTCGCCCGAGATGTTGATGAAGCCCGGCGTCGGGCCGGACTGGCTGTTCACCGTGATCGAATTCAGATCGAGGGCGATGCCGCCGGTGAGGGTCAGATAGTTGCTGATCGGCGTGAAGGCCGACAGGCTCGGAATGTCGGCCAGGGTGCCGAGCTGACCAAAATTGATCATGCCGGACAGGTCGCCGATATCGCCCTGCGTAACGGTGATCTGACCGCCGTTGCCGATGAAGATCGAATCGGTGTTGCCGAGGTGCTCGCCGGCGGGCAGCGAGAACGCGCCGCCGATGCCGAACGACGCGAAATTGATGGTGGCCGCGCTGGCCGCCGGAGAGAACGCGCAGGCGGCTCCCATGGCGCCAACGGCGATGGCCACCTTCCTCCACGAGCGGAGAATACTGTCGAACATATGAACCAAACTCCTAATCCAAAACGGCCCTATGCCGTTCACGCCATCAGAGGAGCAAGAAGCGTGCCACAGCGGATTTCATTGTTTTGCGGGCCGAAAACGCGCGAGGTGTAAAATCCTTCCGACACCGCGCACGCTCCGCTATGCGCGAGTGTAAAAATAATTGGCAACTGCCGCGGCAGGAATTTGGACTCGCGTTGGGCGAGCCGAGCCTCACAAAAAATTTCAGGGAACGGTTTCGATTTCGTTTGCGTGCGAACGGCGCGCCTTCGACGAACACAGCAATTCCTCGGCAATTTGCCGCTGCGAAAAGGCCGGTTGCGTTTCACCGCGGCCGCTCGCGAGTGGAAGCGCCGCTTAACACTGTAAGGGAACTAGTGCTGTACCGCCTCGTTATACAGCCGCAGTTGTCAAGCGCCCAATTTTCCAAATCGGTCTCTGAGTCGGAACATCATTAGGTAGAACGCCGCCCTTACAGGCGAGCGAGGTTGTCTATGGTTCGTTTGTTTGGTCACCATATCGCGTTGCGCGCGGTGCTCTTCGCGGTCGTCGAGACCGCGGCCTTCATCACGTTCTTCAATATCAGCCGGGCCATGGCTTTATATATGGTCGAGGGCGACTATCAGGGCGAGATTTTCGGCCAGACTTTTCTCTTGCCGCTGTTCTGCGTGATCGCGTTCGCCACAGCCTCGGCTTGCGGTCTCTACAATAGAGAGATCGGCTCCGATCCGAACCGCATCGTCATGCGCCTCGCGACTGTGGCGGTGCTGATGTATTTCCTTATGGCGGTCAGCATCTCGCTGGCCGAGATGTTTCTCGTCGAGGACATCGATCTCAAGCTCTACTACGCGATTGCCCTCGGCGCCGCGACGGGCTTCTTCTTCACCGCGCTGCTCTTCCGTCACCGGGCCTTCGCCTACAATTTCAACGGCACCGCGCTCGAACACCGCGTTCTTGTGGTCGGCGTCGATGAATGCGCCGCAAAGATTGAATACCTGAACGGCAGCTCCCGCAGCCCCTACCGGGCGGTCGGTTTCGTGCCGATCGAGGGCGAAGAACGCCACAAGCGCCTCAGCGCTTTTAAAGTTTTGCCCGGCCGCATCCTTGAGCAGCCGACGGCGCTGGTCGAGCAGGCGCGCGCCCTGCGCGCCGCCGAGGTGATTGTGCCGTCGCGCGAACGCAGCGGCCTTCCGGTCGAAGCCTTGATGGAATGCAAACTCGCCGGTTTGTCCGTGACCGAGTTCTCCAGCTTCTGGGAACGCCAGACCGGCCAGATCGATCTCGACGCCGTGAGCCCCAGCTGGCTCATCTTCTCGGAAGGCTTCCGCACCTCCTGGGCCCGCACGGCGGCCAAACGCGCCTTCGATGTCGTGGTGGCGCTGCTGGTTCTTATCCTGACGCTGCCGATCACGGTGCTCGCCGCCGTCGTCATTCGGATCGACAGTCCGGGTTCGATTTTCTATCGCCAGGAACGCGTCGGCGCCAACGGCCGCTCATTCCGGATCCTCAAGTTCCGCAGCATGCGGACGGACGCCGAGAAAGACGGTGTCGCGCGCTGGGCTCAGAGCAACGATAGCCGGGTGACGCGCGTCGGGAAGTTCATGCGCAGGACCCGCATCGACGAAATCCCGCAGATCCTCAATGTGCTGCTGGGCGACATGAGCTTTGTCGGTCCGCGCCCGGAACGCCCGGTGTTCGTCGAGAACCTGAAGCAAAAGATCCCCTACTACGACGTGCGTCACCGCGTGAAACCGGGCATCACCGGCTGGGCGCAGGTCAACTATCCCTACGGCGCTTCGGATGAAGACGCGCGGGCCAAGCTCGCCTACGACCTTTACTTCGTGAAGAACGGCAATCTCTTCCTCGACGCCGTCATCTTGTTCCAAACCGCGCGTGTGGTGCTGTGGCAGGAAGGGGCGCGGTAAAGCCGCCATCATGATCAATACGGTCATCTTCGTCAGCTATGCGGTCGCGGCCCTTGCGTTCATGGCCGCCGCCGGCCTGCTTGTGGTGAGCCGGGCGCAGCATCGCTACAAAGCCTTGATGCTGACGGCCTGCGTGATGACCGGCGCTTGGGCGCTCTCGGTCGTCGCGAGCGGGCTGACGACGGCCAAACCGCTCCGGATGTCCGTGGTCGTGCTCGAGCAACTGCGGTCGCTGGCCTGGATCGCGGTGCTGGGTTTTGTGCTCTTTATCGCTTACCGCAAGCGCGTCGAGAAAACGGTCGTGGCACTGATGGCGGGCGCGGTCGTTGCCGCGGCCGGATATGTTCTCGCCGTCGCGGCTTATGGCGCGCTGACCGGCGAGTTGCCGGAACTCGCGGCGCGGCTGTCGTTCATCGCGCGGATCGTTCTCGCCGTGGTGGGGCTGCTATTGGTCGAGAACCTGTTCCGCAACAGCGGCGCCGAAGCACGCTGGGCGGTGAAGAACCTGTGCTTCGGCGCCGGCGTCCTGTTCATATTCGACTTCTATATATACGCCGAGGCGGCCCTGTTCGGCGTCATCGACGCCCAGACTTATGCGGCAAGAGGCTTCATCGACAGCCTCGCGGCGCCGTTCATCGTGCTGGCCGCCGGACGCGCCGAGAGCTGGCCGATCGATCTTCATGTGTCGCGGCAAATGGTGTTCCGTTCGGCGACGCTTCTCGCGGCGGGCTGCTACTTGATCGTGATGTCGATGGCCGGGTTCTCGCTGCGCGCGCTTGACGGGGCTTGGGGAACGGTGACCCAGGCGGTTTTCCTGACCTCGGCGGCCCTGCTTCTGATGGTGATCTTGTCCTCGGGCAAGGTGCAGGCGCGGGGCAAAGCGTTCATCAGCCGGAACTTCTTCAGCTACAAATACGACTACCGGAAGGAATGGCTGCAGTTCATCGCGGCGGTATCGGACAGCTCCTCCGACCTCAAAATGCCGGACCGCGTGATCCGCGCCCTGGCCAATATCGTCGAAAGCACGGGCGGCGCTTTGTGGATGCCGCGGGACGGGGCCTTTCGGGTCGCGGCGTCCTTCAACATGGGCAATGGCCTGCCGGTCTTCGCGAACGACGATCCCTTTGTGGAAGCCCTCGGCATCTCCGCCGGGGTTCTGGCCCTTGAAACCGGGGAAGTCGACGGCGCGCCGGCCGCGGTCCCCGTGCCGCAAGGGCTGCGGGAACACAACCGGACTTGGCTCGTTCTCCCGTTGCTGCACGCCGACGGCCTTATTGGTATCGCGCTTTTGGCGGAACCCCGGACCGACGTGCAGTTGAGTTGGGAAGATTTCGAGCTTCTGAAGACGGCCGGACGCCAGGCGGCGAGTTATATCGCCGAAGACGAGGCAGCGCAGTCTCTCGCCCAACTCAGGCGCTTCGAGGACTTCAACCGTCATTTCGCATTTGTCGTTCACGACATCAAGAACCTCGCCGGTCAAATGAGTTTGATGGTCAAGAACGCCGAGCGTTACGGCGACAATCCGGAGTTTCAAAAGGATATGTTGCGCACTGTCGGTCATTGCTCGGCGCGTATGCGCACGCTGTTGGAGCAGATCAAAAGCCGCAGCGCGGCGCCCTCGTCCAAAGTCGCGTTCGACCTTGGCGAGCGTCTGTCGCGCCTTGCGCGGACGTGGCGCCTCCAGATCGCGCGGCTGCGGACCGATGTCCCAAAGGAAAAGGTCCAACTGCAAGGCGACCCGGACAAGCTCGACACGGTCCTCAATCACCTGCTGCAGAACGCCCTCGACGCAACCGGCGCGCAGGGCGACATCGCGCTTGAAGCGAAAATCGATCAAGGCCAAGCCGTCATCTGCGTGTCGGACGACGGGCCCGGCATGGACCGCGCCTTCATCGAAACCAAACTGTTTCAGCCGCTGACGACGGTCAAAGCCTCCGGTTTCGGCATCGGCGCTTTCCAGACGCGCCAGCTCATCCAGGAATTGGGCGGGCACTTGGACGTCGAGAGCGAGATCGGCCGCGGCACCCGCATGATTGTGCGGCTTCCACTCGATGTGACCTCAGAAATTACGGCCGCTTGCGAAAGCGGCGTTCCGAAACTCAAAGTGATCAATGGGTGACACCATGGGCGAGACCGCTATGGCCATACCGGCCGAGGCGCCGACACGCGATCTCTTGGTGGTCGAAGACGACGCCGGGCTTCAAAGCCAGATGCGCTGGGCGATGTCGAATGACTTCGTCGTGCACGTTGCGGGGAGCCGTTCGGAAGCCCTCAATATCATGGAGCGCCACCGGCCATCGCTCGTGGTGCTCGACCTGGGTCTGCCGCCCGATCCCGACGGCGCGACCGAGGGGCTCGGAATTCTCGACAGTATTCTCGCGGAATACCCGGGCACCAAGATCGTTGTGGCGAGCGGCAACGAAGATCGCAACAACGCGATCAAGGCCGTTTCCTTCGGCGCTTATGACTTTTTCGGCAAACCGGTCGATATCGACCAGCTGCGCCTGATCCTGGAGCGCGCCTGGCAACTCCATGTGCTCGAGGAGGAAAACCGCCGCCTGACATGCCCGTCTTCCAAAGCACTCGACGGAATCATCGCGGCTTCGTCCGTGATGCTCGACGTGTGCCGGGTTGTCGAACGGGTGGCGGCCACCGATGTCAGCCTGCTGATCATGGGCGAGAGCGGAACAGGCAAGGAAATGTTCGCGCGCGCCGTTCATAACTGCAGCGGGCGCGTACGGGGCCCCTTCGTCGCGGTGAACTGCGCCGCAATCCCCGAGAACCTGCTCGAAAGCGAACTCTTCGGATATGAACGCGGCGCCTTCACCGGCGCCGTCCGTCAAACCAAGGGCAAGGTCGAGCAGGCCAAGAACGGCACCCTGTTCCTGGATGAAATCGGCGACATGCCGATGGCGCTCCAGGCCAAGCTGCTGCGCTTCCTTCAGAACCGGACATTCCAACGTCTCGGCGGCCGCGAGGACATTACCGTCGATTTGCGCATCGTCTCGGCGACGAACCGCAACTTGCAGGACATGATCGCTCAAGGCGGTTTCCGCGAAGACCTGTTCTTCCGCTTGAACGAGGTCTGCATCACGGTGCCGGCGCTGCGCGAACGTGAAGGCGATGCCCTGGTGCTGGCGCACACGTTCCTGCACCGCTTCGCCGAGAGTTATCGCAAGGGCCGCATGGACTTCTCGCAAGGCGCGTTGGTCGCCCTTAGCAACTATGCGTGGCCCGGCAACGTGCGCGAACTGGAGAACCGCATCAAGCGCGCCGTGGTGCTGGCGCATGACAACCGCATTACGCCGACGGACCTCGGCCTCACGGACTCGGCCGAGAACGACGCCTTCGTGACTCTGCGCCAGGCGCGCCGCAAAGCGGAGGTCGACGCCATCCAGAAGGCTTTGGCGTCCTGCCACAACAATTTGTCGCGCGCCGCGAAGATTTTGGGGGTCAGCCGCCCCACCCTGTACAGCCTGCTTGCGACCTACGACATTCGCGCCGCCGCGAAGTGAAGAGGACCAAGATGACGACCCTCATCTCGAAGATGGATATCCGCCGTTCACTCTATGCCGGGATCGCCGCCGCGGCGCTGATGATGCCGCCGGCGATGGTGGGGACGGCCGTCGCGGCGCCGACAAATGTTGAATCCCAACGCCACTTCGACAAGGCGGCCAAGTTCGCCCAGGAGGGAAATCCCGCCGCGGCCATCATCGAATTGAAGAACGCCATTGTCGCCGACGGGGGAAACTCCGCCGCGCGTTATGAACTTGCGCTTCTCTACTTGCGCGCCGGCGACGCAGCGTCCGCCCAACGTGAGCTCGAAACCGCCCGGAGCCGCGGCTTTGACGAGGCCAAGCTCTCCGGTCCCCTCGCGCAGACCTATTTCGCGCAAGGCAAATTCCGCGACGTGGTCACGAAGTTCGATCCGGCGAAGCTGAACGGCGATCCGCGCGCCGATCTCTTGGCGACCCAGGCGCGGGCGCATATTGCCCTCAATGACCGCGCCGCCGCGCGCGGCCTCATCGACCAGGCGCTCGCCCTCAACGCGGAGCGCCCCAGCGCGCTTGTGGCGGACACGATTCTTCGGCGGCTGGACGGCGATTTTGCCGGCGCGGAAAAGCAGCTCGATAAAGCGCTGGCGCGTGAAAGAAATCAGCCGGAATTCCTGGTGCTCAAGGCCGAACTGCGCCAGCAGCAGAAGGATTTCACCGGCGCCCGGAAGCAGCTGGACGATATCATTCAGCATCGGCCCGATTACCTGCGCGCCTATGTCGCGCGCGCCGTCGTGAAGCTGAACCAGCAGAATACAGCCGGCGCCAAAGCCGACGTCGACTATGTCCTGACCAAGGACAGCCGCAACACCATGGCGCACTATCTCAAGGCCTATATGCTCGTGCGCGATCACAAATACCGCGACGCCTCGCGGCTTTTGATCGGCCAGGCGGCGTTGATCGAAAATTTCCCGCCCGCGGCCTATCTCCTGGCGGCGGCGTCATACGCCGACAATCGCCCTGAAATCGCCCGCACCTGGGCCCAGCGTTATGTCGCGCAGGCGCCCGACGACGTCGCCGGGGCCAAATTGCTGGCGGGGGTTTACCAGCGCCAGAAGAACGCGGCCAAAGCCGTGGAGGTTCTCGAGCAATTCGCAGCCCGCAACCCCGGCGACACGGACCTCAAGGTGCAGCTCGCCAACGCCTATCTCGGCGCCGGACGCAGCGACCGGGCGCTCGAGATGTTCGAACAAGGCGTGGCTCAAAATCCGGGCGACGCATCGGCGCAACTCGCACTCGCGGCGGGCCGCCTGCAGACCGGCGACATCGATCAAGGGACCGCGCAGCTTCAGAAGGTGCTGGATATCAATCCGGGATCGCTCCAGGCGAATACCATGATGGTCCTGACGCAACTGCGCGGCCGTACGCCCGAGAAGGCCTTGAAAACCACGGCCGCCATGATCAAGGCCAATCCGAACGATCCGAACGCGTACAATCTGGAAGGCACCGCGCACCTCGCGGCGAATGACGTCCAGGCGGCGCGGACGGCGTTCACGACGGCGCTCACCAAGGATCCCGGCTTCGTCGCCGCCGCGCTCAACCTCGCGCGGATCGAGGAACGCCGGGGCGACGAGGCGGCGGCCCGCAAATGGTACGGCGAAGCGCTGCGGATGGATCCCAAGAATGCAACCGCGTTCGACGGCCTCGCAAATCTGGCCCTGCGCAACGGGGATTCCGAAGGCGCGGCAAAACAGTACGAACTGGCCATCGCGCGCGATCCGTCGGCGACGCAGCCGCGCATGAAGCTCATCGAAATGTTGCTGGCGCGCTCCGACAATGCCCGTGCGTTGAATGCCGCCCGCGATTTCGCGGCCGCGTCCCCCGATGACTTCGCGGCCATGGAACTTCTGGGCCGCGCGCAGATCGCAACCGGCGACATCACGAACGGCATCGGCTCCTATCGCCGCCTTGCCACGCAGGCGTCGGAAAACCCCGAAGCCCACCGCCGCTTGGGCCGCGCTTACGCCGCCGCGGCGGCGACGGAAAAGAACAACGCGAACGCCTATCTCACCGAAGCGCGGATCGCGCTCGACCGCGCCTTGGAAATTTCCCCCGATTTTGAACCCGCGCTGGCCGATCGCCTGATGCTCGAAGGTCAGCTCAAGGGGCCGGAGGCCGCGATCGCGCTGGGTGAGCGCTTAGCCGCCGCGCGCCCGGCCTCCATTGTACGCCTTCTGGTGCTCGGTGATGCGCAGACGGCGGCCCAAAAACCCGCCGACGCGGCCGCAACCTATCGGAAGGCCTGGAACACCGCGAAAGAAGGCGTGATCTTGCGGCGGCTGTATGGCGCCCTCGCGCAGAGTCAGCGCGGCGACGAGGGGCTCGCGCTGCTCAAGACGTGGGCGAAGGAAAACCCGAGCGACTACGGCACGCGCCTGATGATCACCTCGCACTACATCAATGCCAAGCAATACGACATCGCCTTGACGGAAACCGAGGCGATGAACGGCGTGCTTCCCGACAACCCGGTCGTCCTCAACAATCTGGCGTGGCTGTACGGCGAGAAGAACGATCCCAAGGCAATTTCCACCGCGGAGAAAGCCTTTGCGCTGGCGCCCCGCTCGGCCGATATCGCCGACACGCTGGGGTGGCTTCAAGTGCAGAAGGGCAATGCCGCCAAGGGCGCCGAAATTCTGGGCAAGGCCCACGCCATGGCGCCCGAGCGCTCCGACATCACGTATCGCTACGCGGTCGCGCTGGAGAAAAGCGGAGACAAAGTGCAAGCCAAGACCGTTCTTCAGAAAGCCTTGTCGGCGAAAGCCGCATTCACCGAGCGGCCCCAGGCGGAAGCTTTGCTGAAGCAACTGGGAAGTTAGCCGCGTTTATTCCGGTTCAAGCGAGTGGGTTGTTATGAGTAAAGATAGGTATGGTTCCGCCGGCCGTGTCGTCGTCACCGGCGGCGCGGGGTACATCGGCAGTCACGCCGTCCTCGCTTTGCGCGATGCCGGATGGGATGTCGTCATCGTCGACGATCTTTCGACGGGGAGCCTGCACCTCGTTCCGAGGGGCGTTCCGCTGCGGATCGGCAACATCGGCAACAGCGCCTTCATGGCGACGGTCTTCGCCGAGACGC
>JAYRTJ010000106.1:0-11960 GCA_041919675.1 Rhodospirillaceae bacterium
CGATCACGGCGCCAACCTTGATGCGTTTTATGGCCCGCAGGCCGACGTCTACGACCGCTTTCGCGAACGGCTGTTGCATGGCCGCGCGGATCTCATGCAGGCGATGGATTTTCGCGCGGGCCAGCGCGTGATCGACTTCGGCGCCGGCACGGGGCGTCACTGGCTTTTCGTCGAACCGAAGCTGCCGCAGCTCGCCCGCGTCGACTTGGTGGATCTCTGCACCCCGCTCCTGGACGTGGCGCGCACGCGGTTCGCGGGTCATCCCAACGTCTGCACGGTCCGCGCCGACGCCCAGGTCTGGACCGCCGATGAGCCCGCGGACGCCGCCATTTTCTCCTACTCGCTTTCGATGATTCCCGACTGGCGCGCGGCGCTGGCGAATGCGGTCGGTCAGCTCCGCCCCGGCGGCCTTATCGGCATCGTCGATTTCTACACGCTTCCCGACCCGCCGCCCGGTCCGTTCAAGCCCTTGTCCAAATGGAACCGCGCCTTCTGGCCGCACTGGTTCAGTCACGACGGCGTGATGCTGCGGCCGCAGGTTCCCGCCGCGCTGCTTGAGGTGGGCGCGACCGTGCGCCTGGAGCAGGGCCTTGCCCGGTTGCCTTATCTGCCCCTCGTGCGGGCCCCCTGGTTCTTCTGGATTGGCCGGCGGCCGGCCTGATCCGCATTCTGGTGCGACTCGACGGATGCATATTTCCGGCTATTTGAATCATTAAATTTTGTCCCCAGCGAAAAATCGCTGGACAAAAACCGGATGAGGGCGCACCATAATGCGATTCGCGCGCATCCAGGCTTGGCGCGCAAGGCTCTTTGACATTGTGAATCAGGAGATGAGAGCGTGAAGCGCCG
Source organism: Rhodospirillaceae bacterium (assembly GCA_041919675.1). Taxonomy (GTDB): domain Bacteria; phylum Pseudomonadota; class Alphaproteobacteria; order Rhodospirillales; family Rhodospirillaceae; genus SHVO01. The sequence goes on from JAYRTJ010000106.1 coordinate 850, forward strand.
CACGCATGCCCGCGTTCGGATTGCTTGGAACGCATGGTTTGGAGCGCATAGCTTGGAACGCCGTTCGAAGGTTTTTGCCACAATGTCGCGTAATGTCGCGTGAATGTCGCACTTAACATCGTCTTGCAAAGCATTGAGTAGAAAACAGTTTTTCCGGTTTGTCGCGGTGTCGCGTGAGTCGCGTGGTTTTTCCGGTTTGGAGTGAACATGACAATGGAACTCTATGCCGGCCATGGTGGCGGGGATATGTTTGAACCTGTCCGGTGACCCGTTCATTCCAGGCGCAGCATGACCATCCAGATCTCCCGCCGCACGGCGATCGCTCTCGGGTTTGGTTTCTCTTTCTCCGCCTATGCGGGCGCGGCGCCGATACGCATCGGCACGGTCGGTGCAGGCCGTATGGGCAGCGCGCTCGGCTCCGTGTTCGTGAAAGCCGGGCACGACGTGATGTTCTCCTCGCGCAATCCGGATGAACTGAAGGACCTGGTCGCGTCCCTCGGATCCAAGGCCAAAGCCGGAACGGTGGAAGAGGCGATTGCCTTTGCCGAGGTGCCGATCCTGCTCGTGCCCTATAGCGCCATGCCGGAGATCGCCAAGGCCCATGGTGCGGCGCTGGCCGCGAAGCCCTTGGTGATCGATGTCAGCAACCCCATCGTCCCGCGCGACGGCGCGGTCGGCGAAAAAGCGCGCCAACAGGGTCCCGGCCTCTTCCTCGCCGGTTTGATGCCCGGCGTGAAACTGGTCCGGGCCTTCAACGCCATCAACTTCGCCGCGGTCGGGGAATTGTCCGAGCGCAGCGAGAAGGCGGGCGTGCCCATCGCCGGGGATGATCCCAAGGCCTTGGAGATCGCGTCCACCTTGATCCGCGGCATCGGCTTCGAACCCGTGACCGTCGGCAACCTCGCCTTTGGCCGCCACCTCCTGCCGGGTCAACCCCTGGGCGGCGTCCATGCGCCGGCCGAGCTGAAACAGATCGCTGCAACCCTGACGTAAAAAGCCCCGGTAAAAACATAGCCCCAGGTAAAAACATAACCTCTGTGACGCCATAGTTGCCGGTGTATTCTCCCGGCCATGTTGGCTGGGGAAGCTGAAACCGCGCCGCCGCCCGATCATTCGGGCCGCGCTGCATCCAAACACGCGCTTGCGTTCATCTACGCCTTCGTGGTGCTGGACGTGCTGTCCTTTGGCCTGATCATTCCGGTCTTCCCAAAGCTCGTTGAACAGTTCACCGGCAGCACCGCGGTGGCCGCCAGCACCCTCGGCGTTTTCAGTTCGAGCTGGGCGCTGATGCAGTTCCTGTTCTCGCCCATGGCCGGCGTGCTGTCGGACCGCTTCGGCCGCCGTCCGGTGCTGCTCCTGTCCTGCACCGGCCTCGGTTTCGACTTTCTCATGATGGCGCTGGCGCCGAACCTGTGGTGGCTCTGGCTCGGGCGCATCATCTCCGGCCTCACCATGGCCAGTTTCTCGACCTCCAGCGCCTATATCGCCGACGTCACGCCGCCGGAAAAACGCGCCGGCGCCTACGGCATGCTGGGCGCGGCTTTCGGCCTCGGTTTCATTCTCGGCCCCGCGCTTGGCGGCATCCTGGCCAGCATCGATCTGCGGTTGCCGTTCTTCATCGCCGCCGGGGCCGCGCTCCTGAACGCGCTCTACGGCCTCTTCGTCCTGCCGGAATCGTTGCCGCGCGCGCGCCGCGCGGCGAAGTTCGAATGGCGGCGCGCCAATCCGGTCGGGGCGCTTATTCTCCTGCGGTCCAATACACAGCTCACGGGCTTCGCCGCCGTGCATTTCTGCCTGACGCTGATGCATAACGTATTCCCCAGCATCTTCGTCCTGTACGCCGGCATGCGTTACGGCTGGGGCGAAATGGAAGTCGGCCTCGTTCTCGCCGGTGTCGGGGCATGTAACATCATCGTGATGGGCGGCCTCGTGAAACCGGTCGTGAAGCGTTTCGGCGAACGCGCCGCGATCCTGACGGGCCTCCTCAGCGGTGCGATCGGTGTGACGCTTTACGCCTTCGCCGACACAGGCGCGCTGTTCTGGTTCGCCGTTCCTTTCGCGGCGCTGATGAGCCTTCAGGCGCCCGCGATGCAGGGCATGATGACGCGCCTGGTCGCGCCCTCGGAGCAGGGCCTGCTGCAAGGCGCGACCTCCAGCATCAACGGTATTACGGGGATGGTTGGGCCGATCATCTTTACCCAGATTTTCGCCTATGCGATCGCGCCGGAACGCGCCGCGCCCTTTCCCGGCGCGCCGTTTCTCCTGGCCGGCATGATCCTGTGGTTCGCGCTCGGCCTCGCGGCCTGGGTGACACGGCCGCGCGAGGCGGAAAGCCTGCAACTTTCCGGCCGCGCCGCTCGTTCCTGACAACAACCGCCTCTACCTTGTTGTATGATGGGGGGCGGATTTCGAAGAGGGGCATCCCGTATGATGTATCTACGCACCGTATTCCTGGCGCTTGCGCTGGCCTTTGGCTTTGTCGCCGCGGCCGCGCCGCCGGTTCAGGCCGCGTCGGCCGCGAACATCGACAAGGACGCCGACCAGGCGCTGAGCACCCTCACCAAGAACCACGAGATCGCCTCGGCCATCGCCGCGAAAGCGCGGGCCGTGCTCATTTTCCCGAATATCGTCAAAGCCGGCCTCGGCTTCGGCGGGAGTTACGGCGAAGGCGTGCTGCGCCAGGGCGGCAAGAGCGTCGCCTATTACAATTCGGTCTCCGGCTCCTTCGGTCTTCAGATCGGCGCGCAGACCTATGGTTATGTCGTTTTCCTGATGAACGACAGCGCGGTGAAATTCCTGCGCGAGTCCAAGGGCTGGGAAATCGGCGTGGGTCCGACCGTCGTGGTGGTCAACGAAGGCGTCGCCAAGAACCTGTCCTCCACGACCCTGCAAGACGACGCCTACGCTTTCATCTTCGGCCAGCAGGGCCTGATGGCCGGCGTGTCCATCGAAGGCTCCAAGGTTTCGAAGATCGACCGCTAGGGGGCCCCTTCACGAGGTCGCGCGCGGTCGTCCGCGGCCAAATTTTGGTAATAATTTGCGCGCGCCCTGGGCTAGGCTCATGCCCCAGCCACGTTCGTGGTTGATCGTCATGAGGAGGTGGGGACCGCAAATGACCAAAACGCTCGGCATGAAAAATAGGACGTCGCGTTTCGCGCTCGTCGCGGCGCTGGGCGCTGCGCTCTTCGCTGCTGCACCCGAGGCTTCCGCGCGCCCGGTGGACATGGAGCTTGCAAGCGTCGCGGAGCTCAAAGCCGCGATGGAAGCCGGCACGCTCACCGCCGAAAAACTCACCCAGCTCTGCCTCGAGCGTATCGCCGCCTACGACCGCGCCGGTCCGAAGCTGCACGCCGTCATGGCGCTCAATCCCAAAGCCCTCGAAATCGCGCGGGCGCTCGATGCCGAACGCAAAGCCGGCAAGGTGCGCGGTCCGCTGCACGGCATCCCGGTGATCCTGAAGGACAACATCGACACGGTCGATATGCCCACGACCGGCGGCTCGGTCATGCTCGAAGGCAACATGGCGCCCGACGACGCTGCCTTGGTGAAAAAGCTGCGCGACGGCGGCGCCATCATCCTTGCCAAGGTGAATCTCGGCGAATTCGCCAACGGTTCGCAAAGCTCGCTGGGCGGCCAGTCCCTCAATCCGCATGATCTGACGCGCATCCCGGCCGGCTCCTCGGGCGGCACCGGCGTCGGCATCGCGGCCGGTTATGCGCCGGTCGGCATCGGCACCGACACCGGCGGTTCCATTCGTGGTCCCTCGTTCGTGAACGGCATTGTCGGCTTGAAGCCCACCCACGGCCTCATCAGCCGCGACGGCATCATTCCGCTGGGTCTGTCGCTCGATACCGGCGGCCCGATGACCCGCAGCGTGTCGGATCTCGCGGTGGCTCTGGGCGTGATGACCGGCGTCGATGCGGCGGACGACGCCACGAAAAAAAGCCAAGGCAAGTTCGAGACGGACTACACGAAATTTCTAAAAGCGGACGCGCTCAAGGGCGCGCGGATCGGCGTGCTGCGCGACTTCAAGGGGGACGATCCGGACGTGGATTGGATATTTGAAGCTTCGTTGAAAGCGATGCAGAAGGCCGGCGCCACGCTGGTCGATGTGCGCTATCCGAAGTGGTTCCTGGATTCACAGACCCAGGCCACCTACTCGATCTTCCCGCCGGAGTTCCGCGCCCAACTCGCCCAGTATCTGAAGACGACGGGTCCGAAATATCCCAAGAGCGTCGAAGAGATGCTGACGCGCGCCTATGAAATGCCCAGCATGGGCAAGGACGGCGCCGGCCCCAATCCGTTCCGCTGGAACAATTTCATCACCCGCGATCTCGCCATGGGCACGATGGACGATCCCGCCTACAAGGCCGCGGTCGAATACTACATGCCGATGTCGCGCGCGCTGGTCGAAGGCCTGATGGCGAAGGATAAACTCGACGCCTTCGTCTATCCGACCCAGACGCGCCGCGCGGCGCGCATCGCCGAACCGCTCGGCGGCGGCATTCCTTCCGCGCCCGCGCCGACCGGGATCGCGAACCTGACCGGCTTCCCGGATTTGATCGTTCCCGCGGGCTTCACCACCGACGATCTGCCGGTGACGGTCTCCTTCTTCGGACTGGCGTTCAGCGAACCGAAACTGATCGGCCTCGCCTACAGCTTTGAACAGGCGACGAAGGCGATCCGCCGGCCGGTGAACACACCCGGCATCGCGGGCGCCACCGTCGAAATCGCGAGCAAATAGGGGATGATCATGAAAAGCCGTATCAGCGCGTACGCCCTCGTCGCCGCTCTGTTCGCCGCCGCGCCGGCCGCGGCCAAATCGGTGGAGTTCGATCAGGCGACCATCGGCGAGCTGAAAGCCGCCATGGACTCAGGTTCGCTCACCGCCGAGCAGTTGATGGAGATGTGCCTCGCGCGCATCAAGGCGTTCGATCGCGCGGGACCGAAGCTTCACGCCGTCATCACCTTGAACCCGAAAGCCCTGGAAACCGCGAAGCAGCTCGACGCCGAGCGTAGAGCCGGCAAGGTGCGCGGCCCGCTCCATGGCATCCCCGTCGTGCTGAAAGACAATATCGACACCTTCGACATGCAGACCACGGGCGGTTCCGTGCTGCTCGAAGGTTCGGTTCCGCCGGATGACGCGGCGCTGGTGAAGAAGCTGCGTGACGGCGGCGCCATCATCCTCGCCAAGGTGAACCTCGGCGAGTTCGCCAACGGCTCGCAAAGCTCCATGGGCGGCCAATCGCTCAATCCGCACGATCTCACCCGCACGCCGGCCGGTTCGTCGGGCGGCACCGGTGTCTCGATTGCCGCCGGTTATGCGCCGCTCGGCATCGGCACCGACACAGGCGGCTCCATTCGCGGTCCGTCCAACGTGAACGGCATCGTTGGCCTGAAGCCGACCCACGGCCTCATCAGCCGCGACGGCATCATTCCGCTGGCGCTGTCGCTCGATACCGGCGGCCCCATGGCGCGCAGCGTCTATGACGTCGCCGTTGCTCTGGGCGTGATGACCGGCATCGATCCGAACGACGACGCCACCAAGAAGAGCCAGGGGAAGTTCGAGAAGGACTACACGAAATTTCTAAAAGCCGACGCGCTCAAGGGCGCGCGGATCGGCGTCGCGCGCGACTTCATGGGCGCCGATCCGGATGTGGACTTCATCTTTGAAGCCTCGCTGAAGGCCATGCAGAAGGCCGGGGCCACGCTGATCGACGTGCGCTATCCGAAGTGGTTCCTCGATTCCAACCGCACCGCCACCTACACGCTGTTCCCGCCCGAATTCGACAAACAGCTCGGCGATTATCTCAAGACCCTTAAGCCCGGGTTCCCGCGCTCACTCGATGAGATGATCGAGAAATCCTACACCTACACAAGCATGGGCGAGGACGGCAAAGGCCCGAACCCGACCCGCTGGCGCGCGTTCGTTGAACGCGACAAGGCGAACGGCACCATGACCGACCCGAGTTATCTCGCGCTGGTGAACTACTACATGCCGATGACCAAGGCGCTCACCGAAGGCCTCATCGCCAAGGATAAGTTGGATGCGATCGTCTATCCGACCAGCGCGCGCCGCCCGGAACGCATCGCCGACGATGTGTCCACGCCGATGCCGCGTGGACCTTCTGTCAGTTCGCCGACCAGCATCGCCAACCTCTCCGGTTCGCCGGATCTGATCGTGCCCGCCGGTTTCACCACCGACGACCTGCCGGTCACCATCTCGTTCTTCGGGCCGAACTTCAGCGAACCAAAGCTGCTGGCGCTCGGTTATGCCTTTGAACAGGCCACACATGCCATCCGCCGGCCGGTGAACACACCGGCGCTTTTCGGGGGAACGATTGAAGTGGGTGAGCCGCGATCGGCAAAAGTGGGTACCGGTTTTGCGGCCGATCGCGGCTCAGTTCAAACTAAATAGGGCCGATCCCATGGATCGGCCCGGGGCCGCGATATGGCGTCGGCGAAATAACGTTCATTGTAAGTGGGGATACATATGAAACACGGCATTTCAAAACGCGCGCTGGCCTGTGCTCTCGCGGGCGTGCTCTTTACCGCCGCGCCCTCGCACGCCAAGCCGGTCGAATTTGACCAGGCGAGTATCGCTGAACTTCAGGCGGCCATGGCGGCCGGCACCCTGACCGCCGAGAAACTCACCCAGATGTGCCTCGACCGCATCGCCGCTTTCGACCGCGCCGGTCCGAAAGTACATGCCGTGATGGCCGTCAATCCCAAGGCGCTCGAGATCGCCCGCGCGCTCGATGCCGAACGCAAAGCCGGCAAGGTGCGCGGCCCGCTGCACGGCATCCCCGTGCTGATGAAGGACAACTACGACACGGCCGATATGCCCACCACCGGCGGTTCGGTGCTGCTGGAAGGCAATATGGCGCCCGATGACGCCTACATGGTGAAGAAGCTGCGTGACGCCGGCGCGATCATCTTCGCCAAGGTGAACCTCGGCGAATTCGCCAACGGCGGCCAGAGCTCGCTTGGCGGCCAGTCCTTGAACCCGCACGATCTCACCCGCACGCCGGCCGGTTCGTCGGGCGGCACGGGCGTGGCGATCGCCGCCGGTTTTGCGCCGCTCGGCCTCGGCACCGATACGGGCGGCTCGATCCGCGGGCCTTCGTCCGTGAACGGCATCGTCGGTCTGAAGCCGACCCATGGTCTCCTCAGCCGCGACGGCATCATCCCGCTCGCGCTCTCGCTCGACAGCGGCGGTCCGATGGCCCGCAGCGTCTCGGACGTCGCGGTCTCCCTCGGCATCATGACCGGCGTCGATCCGGCGGACGACGCCACCAAGAAGAGCCAGGGCAAGTTCGAGAAGGACTACACCAAGTTTCTCAAAGCCGATGCGCTCAAGGGCGCGCGCATCGGTGTGGCGCGCGATTTCACCGGCGCCGATCCGGATGTGGATTGGGTCTTCGAGTCCGCGCTCAAAGCCATGGAAAAGGCCGGCGCGACCCTCGTGAACGTGCGTTATCCGAAGTGGTTCCTCGATTCGTCGAACCAGGCCGTGTTCACGCTCTATCCGGCCGAGTTCAAGGTGCAGATCGCCGACTACCTGAAGACGACGGGGCCGAAGTATCCCAAGAACCTCGATCAGCTGATCGAAGCGGCGGAGAACTACCGCAGCATGGGCAACGACGGCGCCGGTCCGAACCTGTCGCGCTGGACGTATTTCAAGAACGTGGAAGCCAAAGCCGACGCGCTCACCGATCCGCGTTATCTGGCCTTGAAGAACTACTACCTGCCGATGACCGCGGCGCTGATCGAGGGCATCGTCGCCAAGGAAAAACTGGACGCCATCGTCTATCCGACCCAGACGCGCCGCCCGTCCCAGATCGCCGCGCCGCCGGGCCCGCCGCTCGGCTCCACGCCGAGCCCGACCGGAATCGCCAACCTCGCGGGTTTCCCGGACCTGATCGTGCCCGCGGGCTTCACCACCGACGATCTGCCGGTCACCGTTTCGTTCTTCGGCCCGGCCTTCAGCGAACCGAAGCTGCTGGCGCTTGGCTACGCGTTTGAACAGGCCACGCACGCGCTGCGCCGCCCGGTGAATACGCCGGCGCTCGCGAATGCCGCGATCGAGGTGAAGTAAGCCTTGCATATCTCATGCGGAGAAACCCCGATGCGCGCCCTGTTCGCGGCCTTTGTGAGTATTTGTGTGTCCTTCTCCGCCCTGGCGCAGAGTGGTCCCGCCGCCGCGCCTATGATCCATCCGGAAAAGCTGAAACAGATCGCGCCCAGCGTCTGGATCATTCCCGATGAAAGCCGGCCCATGGTGCCGAACGTCGGGTTCGTGGTCGGTCAGACCGGTGTCCTGGTCGTCGATACCGGCATGGGCGATATGAACGGCGCCATCGTCGCGGGCGTCGCGCGCAAGCTCGCGCCGGATCTGAGGGTCTATGTCATCACAACCCATTTTCATCCCGAACATGACCTCGGCGCCAACGGCTTCCCGCGCGGGGCGCGCATGATCGACGGCTCGACCATGCTGCGCGCCACGACCCAGGAGCAGGACATCGCCGAGTTTGGTCTCTCGCTCGCCAAGACCTTCTCCGAGCGCTCGCCCGCCGCCGCCCAGCTTCTGAAAGACGCCAAGTACCGCGACGCCGATATCGAGTTCGAGAACGACCGCACCTTGGATCTCGGCGGTGTGCGCGCCTATATCTTCGCCGCCGGTCCGAACCATACGCGCGGCGACACGGCTGTGTGGGTCGAGACAGAGCAGGTTCTTTTCGCCGGCGATATCGTCATGAAGCCCCAGCCTGCCCTGGCCAGCCCCTATTCGACGGTCAGTCACTGGCTTTCGACCCTTGATAGCCTTGCCCAGCTCCGTCCGCGCACCATCGTGCCCAGCCACGGGCCGACCGGCGGGGTCGAACTGATCGAGGGCTATAAAACCTATTTCAACGAGCTCCAGCAGCGCGCCGCCGCCGCGAAGAAGGGCGGCAAATCCCAAGACGAGGCCGTGACCGCCGTGACGGCCGCCATGGCCGAGCGCTATCCCGACAAGAACCGCCTCGCCGGCGCCGTCCGCGCCGCCTACGCTGAAGCCCCCTAAAAGCTTTTCTCTTCGGGCGCTGGCCCGTATATGTCCCGGCCATGCGCATCGCCTATCTGATCAATTCCCTCGACGGTTACGGCGCCGGCTTGCCGGTGCCGATGATCACCGGCTTCATGCGCGAATGGGGCGCCGACGTGCGCCTGTTCGCGCTGACCCGGCGTGACGGCCGCATGGAACCCATCCTCGCGCGCCACGGCCTGCCGTTCGACGTGCATCAGGGCACGGTCCTGCAGTCCTTCGGCTGGCTGCGCGAGAAGCTCGTCGCCTATCAGCCCACGGTGCTGTGGACGTCGCTGGCCCATGCGACGCTGGTGGGCCGCCATATTGGCAAGAAGCTGGGTCTGCCGGTGGTGAGCTGGCAGCACAATGTGTTCCTGAAGCGCGGCAATATCGTCGCGCTGTGGCTCACCAGGCATATGACCGACCTGTGGGTCGCCGATTCGCACTGCGTGGCGGATGTCACCCGCACGCGCTTTGGTCTCGCGGCGCACGATGTCACGATCTGGCCGTTGTTCTCGGCCGATCCAAACGCGCCGCGCGCGCGGGGCGCCCAGCCCGACGAGATCTTCCGGATCGGGAGCCTGGGCCGTCTTCATCCGCACAAGGGCTACGATGTCCTCGTGCGCGCGCTTGCCAAGATCAAGAACGACATGCCGGGCCTCGCGGCGCGTTTCACGGTCAGCATCGGCGGCGACGGCCCCATGCGGGCCGAGCTTGAATCCCTCGCCAAGGACCTTGGCGTCACCAATCTGATCCTCGCGGGCTATCAGGACGCGCCGAAGACCTTCCTCGCCGCATTGCACGCCTATGTGCAGCCCTCGCGCGTCGAAGGACTTTGCATTTCGGCCCATGAGGCCATGCAGGCGGGTTTGCCCGCGGTGGTCTCCAACATGGGTGAGATGCCGCTGACGGTTCGCGAGGGCGAGACGGGATATGTCGTGCCGATCGGCGACGTCGACGCGCTTGCCGCCGCACTGGTGCGTGTGGTGTCGGATCCGGCCCGCGCGGCCCTCATGGGCGCGGCGGCCCACCGCCACGTGAACGACCGGTTCAGCGTCGCGCGCTTCCGCGCCGCCGGCGCCGATATCCTTGCCAAGGCGGCGGCGCTGGGCCGCAAATAAAAACGGCCCAAATAAAAACGGCCCAAAAAAAACGGCACGGGACAGGCCCGCGCCGTTTTCCACCCACCGCTAATCTGCGGTCGAAGCTTACTTCTTCAGCGCGCTGACGACCGCGAGCGACTTGTCGACGTGATCCGCCGGGCTGATGCCGTCGTCGGCCGACGACAGGGTCGCGACGATCTTGTGATCCGGCGTGATCACGAAGGTCGTGCGCTCGGTCGTGCCGACGCTGGTGATGTCCCGGCCCTTGGTGTCTTTCATGCCGTCGCGACGCTCACGCACCGTGAGATTGAAGGACTTCGAGATCGCGCCGGTGGCGTCGGACGCCACGGGGAACTTGCCGGCGCAGTATTCGGGATCGGCGGAAAATTCATTGAGTTTCGCGATCGGATCCTGCGACACGCCGATGATGGTCGTGCCCACCGCGTCGAACTTATCCTTGCTCTCGGCGAAGGTGTGCGCTTCGAGATTACAGCCGCGCGTATAGGCGGCCGGATAGAAGTACACGACCACGGGGCCCTTCTTGAGGGCGTCGGCGAGCGAGAAGTCGAATTCCTTGCCGGCCAGCGAGGCGCGCGTCTTGAAATCGGGAGCCTTGTCGCCGTTCTTCAGCGCGGCATAGGCCGGGAGCGCGAACGCGCTCGCGAGCAGAGCGCCAACAATCAGTTTTTTCATAAGATTCCTTCTCCACGGATAAAAGGCCTGAACGCGGCTTCTTTTTTACAGGCCGCGCATTTTACCGGGAAGCCCCAAAGGCGCGGAGGGTTTCACATCGGCGTGGGTGTGGGCGTAGCCGCGGCCCGGCTGTTACATTTCCGAATATGTATAGACATTGCGCGGCGCAAAAGAAAACCGGCGGCTACGGTGCGTAGCCGCCGGCATCCTCACCAAAACGAACGAGGCCTTAATGACGGCGGGGGTTG
>JAYRTJ010000107.1:0-11947 GCA_041919675.1 Rhodospirillaceae bacterium
ACCACCTCCTTACTGCGCGACAGCCCCATCTGGTAATAGGCATCCCAGTTCCAATCCGTGCCGAAGGCGTCGAAGGATCCGTCGGCGCCCGCGACCCACCGGCTCACGATACGCGTATTGTCGGTGTGGATGGCCGGCAGATCCGGGTGCATGGTGCCGATCTGCAGGGTCGTCACGCCGGCGGTGGCGATGCGCGCCTGGATCTCCGCCGGGAAGAACGCGTAGTCGCTGCGCAGCGTGATGTTGGCCGGATTGAACTGCGGGCAGCACCGCGTAAAGACGCTGGCGTAGTTGTAGGAGCCTTGCACGAACACTTCAAAGGCTTCGCTGAATTCATAGCTCGCGCGCCCGAAGATCGAACGGAAATTCTGGCGGGAATCGATGCTGTTGCCGCGGTCTTGACGCTGCTCCGAGGATTGCCATTCCCCGCCGCGCATGTTCTGGCCGACCACGAGGTCGCCGTAGGAATAATTGTACGGAACCGTTCCCGGCCCGAAGGCGATCCCTTTCAGCGGTCCCGCCGTGATGAGGCCGCCCTGCGCCCACTGCGCGCCGCCGACATTTGTCAGCACCAGGCGCTCCGGAACGCTGGTGGACTGGCCCGCGCCCGTGCCGTAAGCCGGGTTCTGGATGGTGCCGTAGCCCGTGCTGTTCCAGTCGCGCTTGGACAGATCGAAAATCCCATCCTTGTGGGTGATTTCACTGCTGACGATCGCGTGGCCGCGCCCGCTCGCGAACGGCGTCCCGCCGGTCAGCGAAACTTTCCAGTTGGCGTTGTCGCCGTAGGTCGTCAGGCCGCCGGACACTTCGCCTTTCAGACCGGTGAACTCCCGGTCGAGAATGAAGTTCACCACACCGGCCACGGCGTCGGAACCATAGGCGGCGCTCGCGCCGCCGGTCACGATGTCGACGCGCTGGATCAGCGCTTGCGGGAAGTTGTTGACGTCCACGAGGCCCGTCACGGTCGAGGACACGGAGCGTTGACCGTCGAACAGCACCAGCGTGCGTTCGCCGCCCGCGTTGCGCAGGTTCAGGGTATTCACACCGGCGGTGCCGGCGCTGACGCTCGACTGCGAGGTCGAGGGCGAATTACTGCCCGCAAAGACCGGCATGGTATTCACGAAGTCGGCCACGTTCGGCTGCGAGAACGCCTGCATTTGCTCCGCGCTCATCACCGTCACCGGCGTCGGCGCTTCATAACCGTCGCGCACGATGCGCGAGCCCGTGACGACAATTTCGTCGACGGCGGCCGGGGCCGGCGCGGTCTGCGCGGCGGCCGGCGCGATGGCGAGTGCGGAAAGCAGCGCGGCGGCGCTGACGGAAGCAAGCACGCGGCCCTTGGCCGCGGATGAATAACGAAGACCCTCAGACGCAGATGCCCTAGCGGAAATCATAGTCAGTTCCCCTTTTCATATGGACGGCTTTCCCCGTCCCGGTGTGATAAAGCGCTCATCCTCCCGTTGCGTGCGCCGGCGACCTCTCGCCCACGCACTCTTCCGCGCCCGCGCCTCGCGGACCGCGAAAGGGTGTCATAAAAAGACTTGCCGGTTGATCGCCGGGCTGTTTCCCTAAGCAGCCAGGCCCCCACGTTTTAGATCTATAATGAGAAAGACTGACCGAATAACCCGATGAAATCAATGGTTTCTCGGCATTTCGTATATCGCGCAGGCTTGTTACAAACCGCTCCAGGAGCCCGATGTCAGGGTCCATAAAAGATACCCCTCAGGAGCTGTTTAAAGGCGCAACCGCGGCCCATCAGGCCGGTCGCCTCGACGAAGCGGCCCGCCTGTACCGGCGCATCTTGGAGGTTGGCCGGGGATATCCGGACGTACTGCATCTTTTGGGCGTGATTGAACATCAGTCCGGAAATCACGCCGCCGCCGCCGCCTTGATCCGCGAAGCCATCGGCCTCGCGGCCGGCCAGCCCGCCTATCACAACAATCTCGCCGCGGCGCTCGTCGCGATGAAGGATTTCGCGGCCGCGATAGAATCGGCAAAACACGCGCTCACGCTGGCGCCGGACTATGACCAAGCGCGAAACAACATCGCCGCCGCGCACTATTGGCGCGCGCGCGTCGCGCAGGATGAACATCGATACCCGCAGGCCGCCGCCGACTATCGCGCCGCGCTCGCGGCCGATCCCGCGCACGCGCAATCGCACTGCAATCTCTGTTTCGTGCTGACCATGATGGAAGACTATGCCGGCGCCGTCAGGCACGGACGCGCGGCCATTGCGGCAGACGCCGGCTACACCGACGCGCACAATAATCTCGGGTACGCCGAACATATGTCCGGCGACCTCGACGCCGCCGAAGCGAGCTACGCAAAAACACTCGCCATCGACCCCGGCTACGCGCCCGCGCACAATAATCTCGGCAATATCTTCAAGGAGCGCGGCCTGCAGACAAAAGCGGCGGAGGCTTTCCGCCGCGCCATCGCCTGCGTGCCCGATTTCGCCCGCGCGCACTTCAATCTCGCCGACGTCGTCACGTTTACCCCGGACTCCCACGATCTCGCGCGGCTTCGCGTTCAAGCCGGCCGGGTCGCGGCGCTCGCGCCCGAACAGGCACGCTACATCCATTTCGCGATGGGCAAAGCCCTCGCCGATCTCGGCGAACCGGACGCGAGTTTCCGCCACTATCTCGCGGGCAATGCGGTCATGCGCCGCATGATCCACTATGACGAGGCGGCGGCGCTGAAACAGATGCAAGAGGCGCCCGCTCAAACCGTTTCGGGCCCGGGCGCGCCGTCGGAGGCGCCCATCTTCATCGTCGGCATGCCGCGCTCCGGCACAACGCTGGTCGAGCAGATCCTCGCCTCGCATCCCGCCGTGCTCGGCGGCGGCGAACGCCGCGACTTCGCCGCGGCGTTGCGTCTTTGCGGATCGGCCGATGCGCGCCGCCTCGGCGAAACCTATCTCGCCCGCCTCCCCGCGTTAAGGCCCGGCCAGACGCGGATCACCGACAAACTCCCGGCAAATTTCCTCCACGCGCGCCTCATCCACGCCGCGCTTCCGGGCGCGCGCATCGTCCACGTCACGCGCGATCCCGCCGATACGTGTGTTTCCGGCTTCTCGAAACTTTTCGATGCCGGTCAGGAGTTCACGTACGACCTGGCTGAACTCGGCCGCTATTACGTGGCCTATCGCCGGCTCATGGACACGTGGCGCGCGGAGCTTCCGGCGCATGCGCTCATCGAAATGTCCTACGAAACCCTCGTCGGCGATCTCGAGGGTGAAACCCGGCGCCTCCTGGCGTTCTGCGGTCTTCCCTGGGATCCCGCCTGCCTCGCGTTCCATGACAACGCACGTATTGTGCAAACCGCCAGCGCGATACAGGTCCGCCGGCCGCTTTACGCCAGTTCCATCGGGCGGGCAGAGGAGGTGAAAGCCCACATCGGCCCCCTCCTCATCGAACTCGCGAAGCTGTAAACTTCGCCCATGCGTTTGGCCGCGCTCATCGTTCTTGGGTTACTGACATGCGCCGCGCCCGCAACGGCCGCGGCCGTCGGCGACAACACCGCCGATGTCGGCGTCAAGACGCCGGCCTTTGAAAAGGACAAAGGCCCCATCGTCGCCGTCGATGCGGGCCATCTGAACTATCACACCATCGACGGACGTTTCGGCCCGTTCGCGAAACTCCTGTCGAATGACGGTTTCCGCGTCATGCCGCGCACCGGCGCGTTTACGGCCGAGGCGCTGTCCGGCGTATCGGTCCTCGTGATCGCAAACGCGCTGAATCCCGCCAACGCCGCGCAGTGGTCGCTGCCGACACCGTCCGCTTTCAGCAAGGATGAGATCGCCGCGGTCAAGACATTCGTCGAGAATGGCGGCTCCCTTCTGCTGATCGCCGACCACATGCCCTTCAGCGGCGCGGCCGCGGACCTCGCCTCGGCTTTTGGGGTGACCTTCTTCAACGGTTTCGCGTTCCACATGCCCGAGCCGCGCCCGGTGGATCTCTTCACCAACGCCGACGGATCGCTTGCGCCGGACCTGGTGTTCGCGGGGCGCGTCGCCGCGGACGGCGTGACGCGCGTCGCGACATTTACCGGCTCGGCCTTCCGCGCGCCGGAAAATGCGCGCCGCCTGCTCGTCCTCACGGACGCCTATCAAATCATCATGCCCCAGACCGCCTGGGTCTTTTCACCGCAAACGCCGCGCATCGCCGGCGGCGGTCTTTTGCAGGGCGCCATCATGCCTTACGGCCGCGGCCGCCTCGCCGTCTTCGGCGAAGCCGCCATGTTCACCGCCCAAGTCGAGGACAGCAACGGCAACCGCATCGGCTTCACCGTGCCCGGCGCCGAAGACAACAAACAGTTCGTGCTGAATATCGCCCGCTGGCTGGCGGGCCTGCTCGGCCCTTGACCAGCATGACTTCGTTTCCGAAGGGGCCGCAGCCCCTACTCCACCCGCTCAAATCTGCCCGCATTCACATGCTGGTAAATCTCCGTCGCCTTCCCGCTCGCATCGACCTTGAACACGTAGCGGTTGGCCGCGCCGAAACCGGCGTCCAGTTCCAACGGATGATCGAGCGTGAACGTGTTCGCGCCCGACGGACGGAACGTCCCGCGCCCGTCGATGATCAAACCGCCGTCGCCGCTGTCCTTCACTTCCATCGGCGGGCGAACCTGGCCGGGATTGGTCTGCGGCTGACGCGGGATATCGTTGTAGAGCCCGGTGTATTTTGAAAGATCGACCTTCGCGGCCTTGTCATAAGGCAGAGCGCCCAGGAAATGGCTCAGCACCAGATCGCGCATGCCGGCATGCGACATCTGCGGCATCACCTTACCGTCGACCTTCGCGCCGGTCTTCGGAATCTCCACGTTCGGACGCGGCGCACCGCCGCCGATGAGAGTCATGAAAATACCGACATCGGAGTCCGGCATCAGGAAGAACATCGAATAGTGCTGCAGGCTCCCGTACTGCTCCATCAGCTTTTCACCGTTATAGTCATAGGTGAAGAAGTGCATGCCGAAGCCGCTGGCGCCGGGGATGCTCTGCCGGTATTGCGTGTGCACGAGGTCCCAGGTCTTCTGATTCAGAAGCGCCTTACCCGTGCCGCTTCCTTCCGTGATGTTGGCGATCAGCCACTTCGACATGTCCGCCGTGGTCGAGACGTTGCTGCCGGCCGCGGCCAGGAGCGGGCTCAGCGTCGGATACGGCAGCGGCACGGCGACGCCGTTTTCGACAAAGGCGTATTGAACCGCCATGTTCGCCGGCGGCCGGTCGCCGACCGAAAGCTCGGTGTTGGTCATGCCGAGCGGCTTGTAAATATTGTCGCGCAGGTAATCCGGCAAGCCCTGCCCGGTGATGTCCTCGATCATGAAGCCGAGCACGCCGCTGCAGATATTGCAGTAAACCGAGACGGAATCGCGCTTGCGCCAGAAGCCCGGCAGCGCCGCCTTGATGATGTCGGCGGACAGGGGCGTCTTGCTCGTCTCCGGCGTGATGTCGAGATTCTTGCCGTTCCCGGCGAAACCGCCGCGATGGGTCAGGAGATCCCAGATCAAAACATCTTCGCCGTCGTTCTTCGGCAGCTGGAAGCGCTTGAGATATTTGTTCACCGGATCGTTCAGCGACGCGATCTTGCCGCGTTCCAGAAGTTGCGCGACCGAGACGCCGATGAACTGCTTGGTGGTCGAGGCGATGCGCGTTTGCGTGACCTTGGGATCGAACGGCGTCTTGGACGCGTAGTCCTGAAAGCCGTAGCCCTTCATGAACAGGACCTTGTTGCCCTCGACGATCGTGAAGCCGAGACCTGAAACCCGGTGATCGGCGACGATTTTGGCGAAAACATCATCCGCCCATTTTTCGACGGCCGCCGGCTGCAGTTTTTCCGCCGGAACTTTTGCGGCCGCGGGTACGGCGGCGGTGATAAACGCCGCCGCGAAAACAAAGCGCCGCAGGACCTTCAGATCGTTCGACATGACCCCGTCTCCCCTCGCCTGTTGTAACCCCGGACCTCCGGGCCGCGCCTATCCTACCCGCTGCGGCTTACATCTTGAACTGGATACCGGCCCGGAACGTCCGGCCGATACAGTCATAGGTCTGCCCCGTGCAGGGCATGGTCGAGTGCGCGGTGCCCGCCGGTCCTTGCGCCTGGATCGCCGGATCCTTGTTCGCAAGATTGCGGATGCTCAGGAACGCTTCCGCCTCACCGCTGTCGTTCTGCAGGAACATGTAGCGCAGCGACAGATCCATATAGAAGGCGCCCGGCAGGCGGTTGATGCTCTGCGTGACGTTAAGAGTTGTCGAAACCGGGCACCCGGTGGCGCATTCGACGTTGGTGACGTTGTAAAAGCCCGAGCTGAACCCCCGGCCCGTCCACGTAATACGGATCGGATCGGTGGCGTAAGTCGCCATCAGGGTGTACTTCCACTTGCGGATATTGGCGTTGCCCACCGTGTTGACGATGCCGATCCCGGTGCCCGGGTCCTGCAGCTCCTTCAGGTAACGCGTCGCCATGGCGCGCAACGAAACGTCCCCGCTCCAGTCTTCGACCAAGCTGTCCATCGACGTGCGATAGCTGGCTTCAAGATCGAGGCCGCGGTTGGTGCGCTTGATGAAGTTGGTCGGCTGGATGCGCACGATCGACAAGATGCCCGTGACCGGGTCGAACACCAGCGAATTACAGAATGCCGTCTCGCCCCGGAAGCAGCGGTCCGGCACGTCCTGGCGTCCCACGGTGCCGATGGCATTCTTGATGTTGATGTTGAAATAGTCGGCCGAGGCCTGGAAACCCGGCAGGAACGTCGGGCTGAACACCGCGCCGATCCCGGTCGTGTCCGCTTTTTCCGGCACGAGATTGCGGTTACCCGAGGTCTCCGACTGGATGTTGGTCGGCACGCCGCCGCGGAACGGATCGTTCACCAGATTGCCGACGAAAATCCCCGAGGCGAACAGGTCGACGTTGTTCGGCGCGCGGATGTCGCGCGATTGCGTGAAGCGGAAGCGGATATCGTCCAGGGGACTGTAGGTGAGGCCCGCTTTCCAGGTCGTCACATAGCCTGACGTCGAATAGCTGGTGGCGCGTACCGCGCCGTTGAAATCCAGCGCCTTCGCCCAGGCTTCGTTTTCGGCCAGGGGGATCACGGTTTCGATAAAGCCTTCCGTGACCGAATACTTGCCTTGCGTCGGGCGCGAGTTGCCGACGAAGGAATCGTTCGCCGCGTTGCGCGCGCTTTCAATGCCGCCCACCTTTTCCGTGCGGTGCTCCGCGCCGAAGGCCAGCGAGACCGGCCCGGCCCACAGCGCGAACGGCTCACCCGTCATCGAGGCCGCATAGACCTCCTGACGATAGGACTCGTAAGCGTACGACCAGCCGGCAACATAGTCGGCCGCCGCCGCGGAATTTACGCCGACACCGAACACGTTCCACGGCACGCAACCGTTGCCAGGATTGGCGAGGGTCGAACGGCAGACGACGGCTCCACTCGGCGCCCGCACGGCGTCGATGGCGAGCGTATAGGTCGACTTCCAGCGGTCATAGAAGCTTTTCCGCGCACCGGTGGAACCCAGTTGGTAGTAGGCGTCCCAGGTCCAATCCGTGCCGAAGGCATCGAAGGAGCCGTTGGCGCCGAGCACATAACGCCGCACGGTGCGCTGTGCGTCCTGCACCAGCTTGTACGGCAGATCCGAGAAGTAGCTGCCCATGCGGAAGTTCGTCAGGCCCAGGGTCTGCACGCGTGTACGTACGGAATCAGGAATGAAGGCGTTGTCGGCCTGGATCGTCAGATCGCCCGCCGCGAAGTGGTTGCAGCACACCGACCAGCTCTTCGCCCAGGCGTAGCTGTACTGCGCGAAGATCTCGACGTTGTCGCTGAGGTCATAGCTCACGCGCGTGAAGAAGTTGTGCCGGTATTCCTCGGGATCGAGGTCGGCGCCCTCGTCGGCGAGGCTGTTGGCCTCCCACTCGCCGCCCACCATCCACGGATCGAGCACGAGCGAGCCGTAGTTGAAGTTATAGGGCGTTCCGCCGGGTCCGAAGGCGATCCCCTTCAAGGGACCGGCCGTGATGATACCGCCCGGCGTCATCACGTCCTGGGCGGCGTGATTGACCACGAGACGCTGCGGCACGCCCGTCGACTGGCCGAGCGCGGCGTTGGTGCCGTAGGCGGGATTGTTGATGATCTGCCAGCCTTGTTTGGCCCAGTCGCGGGGCGCGCCCCTGACGCCATAGTCGTTGGAGAGCTCGCCGGACAGCAGAAGGTGACCGCGGCCGTTGGCGAAGGGTGTTCCCGCCGACAGCGCGATGTTCCAGTTCTGGTCGTCGCCGTAGTTGCTGATGCCGCCCTGCACTTCGCCTTTCACGCCGGTGAATGCGCGGTCGAGCACGAAGTTGATCACGCCGGCCAAAGCATCCGAGCCGTAGGCCGCCGAAGCGCCGCCGGTCACGACATCGACGCGGCTGATGAGCTGCTGCGGAAAGGTATTCACGTCCACCTGCCCCGTCGGCTGCGAGCCCACGGTGCGCTGACCGTCGAGCAGGATCAGCGTGCGCTCCACGCCGAGGTTGCGCGCCTGCGGCGTGTTGAGGCCGACGCCGCCGGCCGTCATGCTGGTGCGTGCGCTTTGCGCCGTCGTGTTCCCGATCAGCGCCGGCAGGGTATTCACGAACTCCGCGACATTGGGCGCCGCCGAGGCTTCGATTTCCTCGACGCCGATGACCGACACCGGCGTCGGCGCTTCATAGCCGTCGCGCACCACGCGCGAACCGGTCACCACGATTTCATCCACCGCCGGCGCTTCCACCGGCGCGGCGGCCGCCATTTGCAGGGGCGCTAAATCCGCGGCGCCGGCCGCGACCCTGGAGAAGAGCCCCCGTCCCCGCGTCCGGTCGCGCAGGACGATGACCGAGCCGTTGTCGGTGGCCACTTCGAGCGATGTCCCCTTTAGGAGAATATCGAGGGCGTCGCGCACCTCGTGCGCGCCGCGCAATTCCGGCAACTGGATGTCGCGCAGCTTGTCCGCCGGCGCCACCACCTGGATACCGGCTTGCCGCGCGAATGCGGGAATCGCGCGCACGGCATCCTGCGCGGGCAGATTGAACGTCCGTTCTTCGGCGGCGGCCTTATGAGCAAAACCCGGGCTGAAAGCGAGAGCGGCGATAGCGGCTGACGTACGCAGGCGGATCTTGAGCGATGTGCGGATCATGCTGGTCCCCCGAAGTTGTCACGCGGCCGGTCCCGTCCGGCACGCACCCCTCAGAGGCTAGATGGGCGAAACAAGATAATCCGCCGTCCGCCGCCGCAGTTTGCTGCGATTTTTTTAACGAAACGCCGGATCACCTTGAAATTCCTCGCGATAAAAGCCGGCCGCCGGGATCGCCGAACAATCTTTTGAGATTGCCTAAATAAAAATCGCCGCAGTGCGTCAATCGCCGCCCGAACGGTCGATCAATCATCTACATGTTGAAGCGGACGCCCGCGCGGAACACGCGGCCGAGCACATCGTAAAGTCCCGGGTTGGTCGGGCTCGCCGTGTAAGGGAAGCCGCCGGGGCCCGTCGCGACGACGGGCGGATCCTTGTCGAGCAGATTACTCACCGTCAGGAACAGATCGACCTCGCGCCCTTCTTCGTGGGCATACATTTTGTAAATCGCGCCGGCGTCCAGATAGAACGCGCCCTTGATCCGGTTATCGTTGATGGTCGGCGCCGACAACGTCGAGGTGGGGCAACCGCTCGCACACATCACGTAGGGATAGTTGTTGATGCTGTAGAGCCCCTTGCTCACGCCCCGTCCCGTCAGGACAAAGGTAAGCGGCGCGTTCGCGTAGATGATCGAGCCCGTGTAGGCCCAGTTCGGCTGGCCGTTGCCGATATTGCTGCCCACCGTGTCATAGGGCGGATTGATGCCGTCGTCGGTGTAGTTCTTCAGGTAATGCGTCGCCAGGACACGGAAGGTCAGAAGCCCGCTCATGCCGCCGGACACGCGCTCGAGCGCGAGCTTGTAGATCGCCTCGAGATCGAGGCCGCGCGCCGTCTGGACCGTGAAGTTGAACGGCTGCACGCGGATCTGCGTGATGACGTTGCCGCCGGTCGAGGACACCCCGCGCGCGATGGCGGAACAGAACTCGGCGACGCCCTGGAAACAGCGGTCGACGATGGTTTGGGCGCCGACGTTCTGGATGCCGCCCTTGATGTCGATATTGTAGTAGTCCGCGCTCGCGGTGAAGCCGCGCAGGAAGGACGGCGCGAACACGAGGCCGACGCCGGTCGTGTCGGCTTTTTCGGGTTCAAGCAGCGGATTGCCGACCTGGAGTCCTTGATAGGTCGTCACCGCGCCGTTGTTGAAGGGATCGGTCACGTTGCTGGTGTTGGCGGTGCCGGACTGGAACAGGTCATTGAGGTTCGGGGCACGGATATCGCGTGAGCGCGTGACCCGGAACCTGATATCGCGGCGCGGTTGATAGCTTGCGCCCAGTTTCCATGTCGCGACCAGGCCGGAGGCCGAGTAGCTGGTCGCGCGCACCGCCGCGTTCAATTCGAGGCTGTCCGCAAAGCCGGTACCGCGCGCCAGCGGCACCACCGTTTCGGCGAAAGCCTCCGTCACGTCATAACGGCCATAGGTCGGCAGGTAATTGCCCGCGAACCAGCCGTTGATCAATGAAACGGGATCAGCCCGCCCGCCGACCTTCTCGATGCGGTGTTCCGCGCCGAGCGCCAGCGACACCGGGCCCGCCGGGACCTGGAAGGGTTCCCCGTTCACCGTCAGCGCCATCACGTCCTGCGCGAAGCGCTGGTTGCGCTGCGGATGCTCGGGGCGCTTGAAAACATAGTCGATGGCGGCCGAGGCGTTCACGCCGATGCCGAACACGTTGTACGGCACGCAGCCGTTGCCCGGTTCGCTTAAGGTGGACCGGCACATGATCGCGCCGCTCGGTCCGCGCACCGCGTCCACCGCCAGTCCGAATTCTGTTTTGGCCGTGACGAAGTAGCCGTTCTCGGACGTGCGCGAAACACCCTTCTGATAATAAGCGTCCCAGCCCCAGGTCCTGGCGAAGGCGTCGAAGCTTCCGTTCAGGCCCACGACATAGCGGTTGACGGTCCGCTCGTTGTCGAAGGTGATGGTCGGAAGATCGATATTGTTGGTCCCGAGGGTGAACTGCGAGATGTCCAGGGCCCGGGCCCGCGCCGCCACGGCGGCCGGAATAAAGGCGTTGTCGGCGCGCACGATGATGTTGCCGATATTGAATTGCTTGAGGGTCCAGCCGACGGAATGCGCGAAGCCCCATTGCGCCTGCACGAAGGCCTGGACATCCTCCGACACGTCGTAGGCGGCGCGGAAGAACAGCCCCTCGCGCGTGACCCGTTGGTCCAGCATCGTGTAGTCGGTCATCAGCGTCGATTTCCAATCGCCGCCTTGCATGAAGGGATCGCTGACCAGGGCGCCGAAATTGAGCTGAGCGGGCGTTCCGCCCGGACCGAAGTAAGTCCCGCGCAGCGCCGTGTTGACGATGATCCCGCCCGGCGTCGCCATGGTCAGGCCCGCGCCGGAGACCAGAAGGCGCTGCGGCTCGCCGTTCGTCGGCGTATAGCGCGGGTTGTTCATGATCAGCCAGCCGTCGTCGTTCCAATCGCGCGGCACGCCGAAGACGCCCGCGCGGCGGCTCCATTCCCCGCTCATCAGCACATGGCCGCGGCCGCCCGCGAAATCCGAACCGGCGCTCAAGGTGATCTTGGAGGACGGATCGTCGCCGTAGCCGGTGATGCCGCCGGACACCTCGCCTTTCAGTCCTGTAAAATTCTTGTTCAGCACGAAGTTGACCACGCCCGACAGCGCGTCCGAGCCATAGGCGGCCGACGCGCCGCCCGTGACGACATCGATCCGGTTGATGAGCTGCTGCGGAAAATCGTTCACGTCCACGAGGCCGGTGATGGTGGACGGCACCGAACGCTGCCCATCGAGCAGCACCAGCGTCCGGTTCGAGCCGATGCCGCGCAGGTTCA
>JAYRTJ010000108.1:0-11920 GCA_041919675.1 Rhodospirillaceae bacterium
TCATCGCCGACTTGTTCACCTGATACGGGATCTCGGTGATGACGATGGCCTGCTTGTCCTTGCCGATGTCCTCGATCTCGCAGCGGCCGCGCATCACGACGGACCCGCGTCCCGTCATCATCGCCGCACGGCTGCCCGCATGGCCGAGGATGATGCCGCCCGTCGGGAAATCCGGACCCGGGACGATTTCCATCAGGCGTTCGTCGGTGGTGGCCGGATCGTCGATCAGCGCGCAGGTGGCATCGACGATTTCACTCAAGTTGTGCGGCGGAATATTGGTGGCCATGCCGACGGCGATGCCGCCGGCGCCGTTGACGAGAAGGTTCGGGAAGCGCGCCGGGATGACGACCGGCTCGCGTTCGCTTTCGTCGTAGTTCGGCTGGAAATCGACGGTGTCCTTGTCGATATCGTCGAGCAGCGAGTGCGCGGGCTTTGCGAGACGGGATTCCGTGTAACGCATGGCCGCCGGCGCATCGCCGTCCATGGACCCGAAGTTCCCCTGTCCGTCGATGAGCGGCACGCGCATGGAGAAATCCTGCGCCATGCGGACCATCGCGTCGTAGATCGATTGGTCGCCATGGGGATGGTACTTACCCATGACGTCCCCGACGATGCGCGCGGACTTGCGGAAGGGCTTGTTGTACTCGTAGCCGGCTTCCTTCATGCCGTAGAGGATGCGGCGGTGAACGGGCTTCAAGCCGTCACGCACATCGGGCAGCGCGCGGCTGACGATCACGCTCATGGCGTAATCGAGATAGCTGCGGCGCATTTCGTCTTCGATGGTGACGGGCGTAATATCCAAGGGCGTCGGTTTCGTGGTTTCGGTCACCGGCTCACTCGCTAAAATTCACACAAAATAGGTCTCGGCTCCGGCCTGTTTGTTGCGTCGCACAAGCCAAACACGGGATGTTCTGAAGGCCTATGATTTCGGTCATTGTTCCCGCCCGGAGCCGGACGGATTGGACCCACAAAATCTAGCAGATCGGCAAGGCCCGGCACAACGTCGGCGTACCGCGCGCGGTCCCTTCCCGGGGCCTCGAAACGAGGCGCAATTTGCCTTTATTTTTAGGGCGTTTTTGCGAACCATCGCCCCGGCTGAAAGACGCGCGCGGCGGGGGACCTTTGCCCCGCCGACGCCCCGCCGCGCGTGATCTGTGCGACTCCGAGCCCTGGTATGCCGTCCCCGCCCCGGCCGGGGATAAACCTGGCGCTTTTCGCCGCCCGTCCCGCAGGCCTTGTCCGGACCCGGCCGGGCGCAAAATTGCTGCGCCGCACTACCGCGCGCGCGCCGGGGCATTTTTGCCATTCCAGCGCGCTGTGATACCAACGCTGATCGCGGAAGGGATTTTCAATGGCGCTGCCTGAGTTGTTTCGTAATCGTTTGCGCGTGCCCGTCGTCGGCGCGCCGATGTTTCTGGTCTCGCGGCCTGCGCTGGTCATCGCACAGTGCAAAGCGGGCGTGCCCGGCTCCTTCCCCACCCTGAATGCGCGGCCCATCGAACAGCTCGACGCCTGGCTGACCGAGATCGCCGAGGCGCTCGAGAACGATCCGAAAGCCGCGCCCTACGGCGCGAACCTCATCGTTCACCGCACCAACACCCGCCTCGCGCAGGACATCGAACTGGTGGTCAAACACAAGGTGCCGTTCGTGATCACCTCGGTGGGCGATCCTTCCGAAATCGTCAAACACATCCACGGCTACGGCGGCATTGTGTTCCACGACGTCACCACCGTGCGTCACGCCCAGAAGGCCATCCAGGCCGGCGTGGACGGGCTTATCCTCGTCAGCGCGGGCGCCGGCGGCCATGCGGGAACCATGTCTCCGTTTGCGCTCGTGTCCGAAGTGCGCCGGATCTTCGCCGGCACGATTTTGCTTTCCGGCGCCTTGTCCAACGGCGCCCAGCTCAAGGCCGCGCAACTGATGGGCGCCGATCTCGGCTACATGGGCACCCGTTTCATCGCGACCAAGGAAGCTTCGGCGGACGATCGGTACAAGGAGATGATCGTTCAAAGCACGATGGCCGATATCATGTACACGCCGTACTTCAGCGGCGTGCCGGCCAACTACCTCAAGCATTCGATCACGATGCGCGGCCTCGATCCCGCGACCGTGGCCGGGGTGCGTCCGGGCGCCAATCTCGGCATCGACGAGCGCCCCGACGAATTCAAGGCCTGGCGCGATATCTGGTCGGCGGGTCACGGCGTGGGGACCATCGACGACATTCCCTCGGTCGAGGATCTCGTGGCGCGGCTGAAGCGCGAATACGACGCCGCGGCTGTTTAGAAAAACGGCGCTAAACTACAGTTTAGCTCGATTCCACGGGCGTTTGCGTGAGGGGATGCTCCACTCTACGCCCGTTTCGTTGCAGCGCAATACAGTAATTGCTGCGACGCAAAAAGTTCATTGGCGGATCCGGGAGGCGTCTGAGAACCTGCGCGGGCTTCGGGAGGCTACATCGTCACCCACACATAAGGATCGTAGCCATGAAATTCGCTCTCGTCCTCAGTTCCTCGCTCCTCGCTTCGCTTTCGGTGGTTTCGGCCGCGAAAGCCGATACCTACAGCGGCCTGCTCGACAAAAGCGCCCGCGCGATCGTTGCGGAAAAATGGCGCGCCGGCCTGGCCGCCGCGCGTGAACTGCTCGACATGCCGAACCTTTCGACCGCACAGCGCGCCGAAGGCCTCACGCATCTTTGCATCCATCTCACGCAGATCGGCCGCACCGAACATGCCTTGCGCGCGTGCAACGAAAGCATCGCGCTCAACCCTGGCGGCTGGGGCGCCTATGTGAACCGCGGCAACGCGCACTCGGCCATGGGCAACCGCATTGCGGCCAAGGCGGATTATCGCAAAGCCAGGCACCTGAACCCGACGGCGGAAACCATCGAGATCGCCGAAAGCATGATGAGCGAAACGCCGTACATCTTTGCCCGCCCGTCCCCGGGCGCCGGCACGCAACAAGCATTGGGCGAACAACGCCTCGCTGAATAACGCCGCGCTGAACAACGATGGCCTCAACGGGGCGCGCTTCACCGCGCGTCCCGTTTTTATCGGCTATGCGGGAAAATACTTCGCGTAGACCTTCACCGCCGTGATGAGCAGCGACGAGGCCACCGAGGTCGAGCCGAGGAACAGCATCACCGCGCCGAAGATCTTGCGGCCGCGAAGGCCCGCGTCGAAAGCCCCCGCGATCGCCAGCCCCGTGAAGCCCACGAGATACAAGCTCGCGCCGACCATGAGCCCGGCCGCGAGCGGCGCATCGTCCATGGCCCCAATCGCCGCAAGCAGGCTTGCGACAAAAGCGGCCAGCAATATCCAAAGAAGCTGCATGGGTAAGAACGCGGCCTAGAACGGGATATCGTCGTCCATATCGTCACGGGGCGCGGATTTCTTGGAGCCGCCGCCAAATCCGCCGCCCTGGCCCCCGCGCGGAGCGTCCATGGACGGCGCGGAATCCCAGCCGCCGCCGTCATCGCCCATGCCGCCGCCGCCACCGCCTCCACCGCCGCCGCCCTTGCCGTCGAGCATGGTGAGTTCGGAGTTGAAGCCCTGGAGCACGACTTCCGTGCTGTACTTTTCGGCACCGTCCTTGTCGGTCCACTTGCGGGTCTGGAGCGCGCCGCAGACGTAAACCTTCGAGCCCTTCTTGAGGTAACGCTCGGCGATGTCGGCGAGCTGGCCGAAGATCACCACGCGGTGCCATTCGGTCTTTTCCTTGCGCTCGCCGGTCGACTTGTCTTTCCAGCTTTCAGAGGTGGCCAGCGAAAGGTTCGCGACCTTGCCGCCGTTCTGCATGGTGCGGACTTCGGGGTCCTTGCCAAGATTGCCGATGAGGATGACTTTGTTGACGCTGCCGGCCATTGCTTACTCCGCGTGTGGAACGTGTAGAAAAACTCTTACAGGGTAACTCAGGTCTTTACCATCACGACAAACGAGTCGAAGAACCGCCGGGCGGCGAAGTCCGGAAAGACATCGGCCGGGCCCGAAACGAGCAGCTCGTAGACCATGCGCGGGCCAAACACCAAGCGTTGGCGGTACATCTTCCCGTCCAGGTAAACGTGCCGCTGGTAGGCCGGCAGCTTGCCGCCGATCCGGTCCCACGCATAAAGATCGAAACCGTTCTGTTGGGCGATCTCGGAGGCGCTGCGTTCGTCGTTTTTACGGCGTTGAACCGCGACCACCGAGAACCGCAGCGTTCCCCGGTCGAGGGTATAGGACTGCGGCGCAATGACGCCGGCCGTGATGGAACGGGCCGGCGCGATGGTGAACCGGCCGGGCGCGTCGACGGCGAAGCCGCGCGTCCAATCCACATAACCGTGCCAATAGTCCCGCGCATAAGCGGTGTGATCGACACCCGTGGGAAGAGCGGCGCAGCCGGGCAGCGCCAGAATCGCGAGCAAAACGACGAGAATCCGGGTCATTGGGTTTACCTTTCGGGCCGGCGACCTATATGGGGGATCGAACGCCGAACAGTCCGCGCAACGTGCGCGATAACGATAACAAAACCAATAACTTATGAGAAAAATGAGCGCCCCGCGCGGGCCCGGCCGACGCCACCCCCGCAAAGGAAACATAACGAGAACATTTAAGCCTTTTCCCGCGCCTCTGGCAAGCGCGGAAAAGGCCCGGAATGACGCCGGTTTGGGTTTTTAAGGCGCGGTCAGCTTAAAGGACGCGAAGAAGCGCTGGGCCTTTTGTTCCGGGAACGTCTTCTGCGGGCCGACGGCCATGAGCTGGTACAGCACGCGGTCCTTGAAGACGAGGCGCACGACGTTGCGCTGGCCTTCGAGAACGAACTCGGTATCCACCGCGGTGGCGCCGTCGGAGCGCGGCACGGCTTTGGTCGCGCCGCCGCCGAGACCTTTGGCGATGGCCTCGATGCTGCGTTTGTCGCTGTCCGGGCGCGTGGCGACGGTGACGCTGAAATCGTTGCCCATGTCGGAGCCGACATAACTTTGCGCGGTGACCTGTTCCCCGTCGAAGTTCATGGTGGTGTACATCGACATGAGCAGGCCCGGGGTGGTGATCTGAAAGTCGTGCTCGGCGATCACATGCGAGCGCCACGGCGCGGTGGTGTATTTGCGGCCCTCGGTGCGCCAGCCGTACATGAACGCAAGCATGGCCGCGGCAAGCAGCACGACGGGAACGATCGCGATGAGGCGCACCCGCGGGTTCATGCGGCGGATGTTGTTCAGGCCGTCGTCGTTGTCGTCGAAGCTCACCTAGACCTCGCCAGAAGTGTCACTTGCCGCTGAACCGCTTTGCGCATAATAACAAAAGCCGTCAAAGAACAGAACGAGAACTTTCGATCCCTTACCCGCTTATCCACAGGCGCGCATGGGGTCTCGCTCCAAACCTTGTATTCGGACACCATGCCCAAAGATACACATCGTTCCCCGAAGAAGAAGAACATCGTTCACGAGATGCTTACCGACATCAAGGTCCGCGGCGCGCGCGAACATAATCTGCGCGGCGTCAATGTCGATATCCCGCGCAACAAGCTGGTGGTTGTCACGGGCCTGTCGGGCTCGGGCAAAAGCTCGCTGGCGTTCGACACCATCTACGCCGAAGGGCAGCGCCGTTACGTCGAATCCCTGTCGGCATACGCGCGCCAGTTCCTCGAGCTGATGCAAAAGCCGGACGTGGATTCCATCGAAGGCCTCTCGCCCGCGATCTCCATCGAGCAGAAGACCACGAGCCGCAATCCGCGCTCGACCGTCGGCACGGTGACCGAGATCCACGACTACATGCGCCTGCTGTGGGCGCGTGTGGGAATCCCTTATTCGCCCGCGACCGGTCTTCCCATCGAAGCCCAGACCGTTTCGCAGATGGTCGACCGCATCATGGCCATGGGCGAAGGCACGCGGCTGTACCTGCTGGCGCCGATCGTGCGCGGCCGTAAGGGCGAATACAAAAAGGAACTGCAGGAGCTGCAGAAGAAGGGTTTCCAGCGCGTCAAAGTCGACGGCACGCTGTATGAGATCGGCGAAGTCCCGGCCCTCAACAAGAAGCTGAAACACGACATCGAAGTGGTCGTGGACCGCGTCGTGGTGAAAGACGGCGTGCAGTCGCGCCTGGCCGACTCGCTCGAAGCCGCGCTTGGGTTGGCGGAAGGCATCGCGTTTGCCGAAAACGCCGACAAACCCGGCGAGGACGGCCGCACGGTGTTCTCGTCCAAGTTCGCCTGCCCGGTGTCCGGTTTCACGATTGAAGAAATCGAACCGCGCCTGTTCTCGTTCAACAATCCCTTCGGCGCCTGCCCGGCCTGCGACGGCCTCGGGGTGAAGATGCTGTTCGACCCGGCGCTGATCGTGCCGGATGAGGAGCTTTCCGTCGAAGACGGCGCCGTGGCGCCTTGGTCTTCGTCGTCGGTCCCCTCGCCCTACTACTTCATGGCGCTGAAAGGCGTTCTGGCTCACTACGGCGCCAAGGCCGACGTGCCGTGGAAGAAGCTGCCCGCCAAGGTGAAGACCGCCGTGCTGTACGGCACGGGCGACGACGAAATCGCGATCAAATATTCCGACGAGGTGCGCAAATACGAAACGCGCAAACCGTTCGAAGGCGTGGTGAACAATCTGCAGCGCCGCTGGCGCGAAACCGATTCGTCGTGGATGCGCGAGGAACTGGAGCGCTATCAGACCAGCCAGCCGTGCGAAGCGTGCGGCGGCAAGCGCCTGAAGCCGGAAGCGCTGTCGGTGAAAATCAACGCCCGCAACATCGCCGAAGTCTCGGAAATGTCGATCTCCGACGCCGGCGCATGGTTCGGCGGCTTGCAGGCGAAATTGACCAACAAACAGATGGAAATCGCCCGCCGCATCCTGCGCGAGATCGACGACCGTCTGCACTTCCTCAATAACGTCGGCCTCGACTATCTAACCCTATCGCGAAACTCGGGAACGCTGTCGGGCGGCGAAAGCCAGCGTATCCGCCTGGCGTCCCAGATCGGCTCCGGCCTGACCGGGGTTTTGTACGTGCTCGACGAACCGTCCATCGGCCTTCATCAGCGCGACAACAACCGTCTGCTCGAAACCCTGCGCCGTTTGCGCGATATCGGCAACTCGGTGCTGGTGGTCGAGCATGACGAAGACGCGATCCGCACCGCGGACCATGTGATCGACATGGGCCCCGGCGCCGGCGTGCACGGCGGCCAGGTCGTCGCCGAAGGCACGCCCGACGACATCATGAAGAACAAGGAGAGCCTGACCGGCGCTTACCTCACCGGCACGAAGTACATTCCGGTGCCGCAGGAACGCCGCAAGGGCAACGGCAGGAAGCTCACCATCAAGAACGCCCGCGCCAACAATCTGAAGAACGTCACGGTGGATATCCCGCTGGGCATTCTGACCTGCATCACGGGTGTATCCGGCGGCGGCAAGAGCTCGCTGACCCTGGAGACGCTGTACAAAGGCTTGGCCAAGGAACTCTATGGCGCCCGCGACCTGCCGGGCCCGCACGACAAGATCGAAGGCATCAGCCAGCTCGACAAGGTGATCGATATCGATCAGTCGCCGATCGGCCGCACGCCGCGTTCGAACCCGGCGACCTATACCGGCGCCTTCACGCCGATCCGCGATTGGTTCGCCGAACTGCCGGAAGCCAAGGCGCGCGGTTATGCGCCGGGCCGTTTCAGCTTCAACGTCAAGGGCGGCCGCTGCGAAGCGTGCCAGGGCGACGGCGTCATCAAGATCGAGATGCACTTCCTGCCCGACGTGTACGTGACCTGCGATGTCTGCAAGGGCAAGCGCTATAACCGCGAGACCCTCGAAGTCCATTTCAAGGGCAAGAGCATCGCCGACGTGCTCGACATGACCATTGAAGAGGCCGTCGACTTCTTCAAGGCCGTGCCCGTCATCCGCGAGAAGATGGAACTGCTGAAAAAAGTGGGCCTTGGCTATATCCACCTGGGCCAGCAGGCCACCACCCTCTCAGGCGGCGAAGCGCAGCGCGTGAAGCTGGCGAAGGAACTGTCCAAGCGCGCCACCGGCCGCACGCTCTATATCCTCGATGAGCCGACGACCGGTCTGCACTTCGAGGACGTCCGCAAGTTGCTGGAAGTCGTCCATACCTTGGTGGATCAAGGCAACAGCGTGGTGGTGATCGAGCACAATCTCGAGGTCATCAAGACCGCGGACTGGATCATCGATCTCGGGCCCGAGGGCGGTTCCGGCGGAGGCCGGATCGTCGCCACAGGGACACCCGAGGATGTGGTGAAGGTGAAAGAGAGCTACACCGGCCGGTTCCTCAAACAGAGCCTGGACGCCACGCCGAAAGCGGCGGCGAAGAAACGGGCGTAATCGCCGGTAGCGCCGGCGTGCACGCCTGAAGTGAAGTCACGCCTGAAGTAAAGTAAAGTGAAGGGCATCGTTTTACGCGACGCCCCGCGACGGGCACGGCGTTTTCGCAAGAGCAACGCACGAGCCATGCGCGCCGCTCATTCCGTGTCTCAAAAAAGGGGGGCACTCCACAGGGCGCTCCAAAAGTGCGCGACATGCGCGACAAAGCGCCAAACCGGAAAAATTCGTTATAGGTGAAAGTGTTGCCGGACGATCTTACGCGCGACATTCACGCGACATCACGCGACAAGCGCGGCGTTTTCGCGAGAGCAATGCACGAGCCATGCGCGCCGTTCATTCCGTGTCTCAAAAAAAGGGTTCGCTCCACCAGGACACTCCAAAAGTGCGCGACACGCGCGACAAAGCGCCAAACCGGAAAAATTCGTTATAAGTGAAAGTGTTGCCGGACGATCTTACGCGCGACATTCACGCGACATCACGCGACACTTTGAAATCCGGCCGGCATGAGAGGCGCCGCGGCGCGGGCGGCGCATGTCTTTCTATTCACGATGTCAAAGAGCATAGCGCATTATAATACGCCATTTGACGGGCGATTCGGAGATTAAATTTGCGGATTCGGCAAATTTAATCTCACATGGAAAATCGGAAATGTGCATAGGGCGAGTCGCATGACAATGCGTCATGGAGGGGGCTTCGCGCCCGCCAATTAAGTATACTGTCCCCGCAACTCCCCCCGCAACTCCCCTAGTCGTCCCGGCGTTCCAGAACGGTGGGATCGACCTTCAACGCCACGCCGATTTTGCCCCGGAGCTTGCGGCCCGCACGCCTGTCGCCACGTTCGATCTGGGAAATGTATGCGGCGGTCGTTCCGGCCTTGCTCGCGAGCTGGGCCTGGGTCATGTCCCGGTATTCCCTGAACGCCTTGATGGGATGGGCACCGTCAAGGATCGCGGAAACCACGGCGTCCGGGAATGTCTCCGTGGGCTCTTTCAGGAAGGCCCGTACCGCCGCGGCATCGCCGCGATCTTCTAATTTCGATTCAATCTGCCGCCATTCATCGATGGGGATCACGACGAAAGCGGGCTTGCCGTCTTGGCTGATGATTTGGTGTTTCATTTGTAAACCTCGCTTCGGTGACCGATGCGGACCACGATGACGGTTAGGACTTGCCGCCGCATCGTATAGACAACTCGCCAATCGCCCACACGCAGTCGATAGCCTTCGACATCCGTCAGCTTCTTGACGTTGTTATTCGGAGCAACCGGGTTCTGCGCCAGAGCCAAAATCTTCGCCCGGATGCGCTTTGCGATTGCCGGGTCCATCCCGCCTAAAGCTTTGATGGCGTCTGCGGTGTAGGTAACTGACCACATGCACTTATATAGCAAAATGCTTTATAAGAGGCAAGCAAATAGCGTTAGCTTGTGTGGGCCGCCCTATCAGCGGCGCGCGCGTGAAATTGGGCGCGCGCGCGTTCCCCTCGGCAGGTTCTCTTTTTGGTTGCGGGACGAAGCGGCGCGGTTACACTTCCGCGCCGAGGCTTTTTACACGCGGGGGATGAGTATGTTGCGTTTTAGTCCGGCGGCCATGGCCGCCGTGTTGTTGTCATGTATTGGTCCAGCCTCCGCCGCCGATCCTCTCTCTTCCGCACATCCTCTGGGTTTACAGGTTCGCCGCGCCGCCGGTGAACTCGAGCGCGCTGAAATCACCTCGGTCATGGAGGGAAGCCTCGCGGCGCAAGCGGGCCTCAAGGCCGGCGACCTTCTGCTGTACGCGAAAGGCGCCGACGACGAACGCATGACCCTCGGCGGCCAGGACTCGCTCGAGCGCTGGGCCGCGGCGCAAGCCGCCGGAAGCGTCCACGAGCTGGGTTACGTGCGCGGCAAGGAATTTCTGACCGCGCGCATCCAACTGCCGGCCGCGGCCGCCGAGAGCGCCGCCGCCGCTCCGGCACAGGCTGAAACGGCGCGCGCGCAAACGAGTCCGGCGGCGCCGGGCGCGGCGACCGGCTTGGGCATCACGGTGAAGGAAGACATCTTCGCCCTCTCGCTGACGGCCGTCGGACGCATCACAGCCGTCGTGCCGGGCGGCGATGCCGACGCCGCGGGACTAAAAGTGGGCGATTCCATCCGCGGCGTGCGCTACGGGGACGTTGAGTATGGATCTATCGCCGGCCAGTCGGTGGCCGACAGCTTGGCTTACAGCACGCCGACGGGGACGATTGCGCAGTTTTCCATTCGGCGCGACGGCCAGGACATGGTCATCCCGGTGAAGATGACAAGCCCTCTGGCTTCAACCGCATACGTCGGCATGGAGGTACGGGATTCCGAGGATCCCTACGCGGTCGAGGTCATCAAAGTATATCCTGGAAGCACCGCGGAAGCCGCCGGCGTGCAGGCGGGCGATCGCGTCAAAGCTTCCAGCTACACCTTCCTCGGCGCCCGCGGCTTACAAACCGTGCTCGTGCAGATGCGAGGCGACTGGTTCACCATCAATATCACGCGCGACGGCAAACGGACGTCTTCGCGGCTCACGGTCCCGAAAGAACCGGTGTTCTCAAGCGCCCAGGTCCTCACGGCCTCCGCGCCCCAGGCTCCCGCGGGCGTGCCGCCGGCCGCCGCGTCGCCGTCTTCCGGCGCCGGCGACTTCATGGCGCAGACCGTCACGACCTTGAACGGCCGCAATACGCAGATTCCGCCGTTCAAATTGCGCGCGGGCCAAATCCTCGAGGCGCAAGTCAGCGCGAACGGCGCGCCGCTGTCGCCTAAACTGTGTTTCGTGGAAGACGACATGTTCAATGTCGATCCCGAGCTCTGCTATGACCCCATCACGATGTCCGATCAGGCGACCGTGCGATTCCGTCACGTCGCCACGGAGCCTGAGATCGTGACCTTGTCGGTTGCCTCAACCGATGCAAGCGCGGGCGCTTATACGATTGCGACACGTAACGGGAATCGCGGCGCCGAAGGCGCTGCGGCCCTCGCGGTGTTGGAGGGACTCACCGGGAAGCCCTACATCATCGACACCGTCGACCAAGGGCTCGCCGTCAAAGCGGCTGTCCGCTACGTGGCCGATGAGCCGGGCAAACGCGGGCGGCTCCGGTATCAACTTGAGAGCGGAACCAATTTCGATCTGACATATGCGCTCGACAACAACGGCGATTTGACCTGGGCGTCGCCAACCTCCAAGGGCGTCGTCTATCTCGGGATCGACGGCCTTCTCTATCAGCAAGCGGGGAACCAAGTGACGGCCCGCGGCCGCGCGCCGGACGGCGCGTTCCTCAGTGTCACCGAACGCAGAATGGAGGGGGGCTACAAAGTCGAGCAGATGCACACCGGCGTTTTTGGGCGTTCGAAGCGCCTAGCGCCCGCGCCCGCGGTCACGGAAGACCAAGTGACCACCATGATGCTGGACGGGCCGCAGCACATCGCCGACGCGCAGCAGCGGCGCGCCGAAGATTGGGCCGCGCTTGGACAGATGGCGGGCCGGTTCTTCTATTTCGTCAACGGTCAGTATGAATACGTCGCCACGTTCCAGTGGGAGGCGCCGGGCGAGGTCCTCTTGTCCAAGGTCTGGGGCGCCGATGAGATCGGCACGACGCCCAATCCGCTGCGCCGCATGGTCTATGA
>JAYRTJ010000109.1:0-11499 GCA_041919675.1 Rhodospirillaceae bacterium
CCGCGCCCACCTTCGACGGCGTGAAGATGTTCTGCTGCATGCCAAGGCCCCAGAACCACGTGCCGAAGCGCAAAGGCATCGCCCCGCCGTCCGCCAGCGCCGTGCCGTTCGTGTTCAGGAAGTAGTTGAGGAGCGGAATGCCGACGGTGACCGCACCGCCGCCAACCATCCCATTCAGAACGCGACGTCTTGAAAAACGATTCATGGTCTTCCTCCTCTTAATTCACTTTGGCCGCGATGGTCTGCTCGGCGCTTGCCGTCTTCTCGCCGGCCTTTTCATTCACGGCCGGGGGAATGACTTCCGAGAAAGTCGGCGACAGCGTGATCGTGCGGAGCAGGTCAGGCAGGCGGTAGCCTTCTTCAGCGAAGCGCGTATTCAGGTAGTTCAGCAGCGGCACATCGTCACGGCCGGTCGGACCGCCGGTGCCGTAACTGTAGACGCGCTTCACCAGGCAGCTCGTCAGAGCCGGGTGGTCATGCAGTGCTGTCGCAAGACCAATGGCGTTTTGGAAGCTCTTGCCGTCCAGCGCGCCCGACGGATCGATCGGGAAGCCCTTCTCGGTCAGACGATACACGCCGGCCCCGTCGAATTGCTCCATCGCCAGGCCCATCGGATCGGTGATCTTGTGACAGCCCGCGCACACCGGGTTTTCCAGGTGGAAATTCACGCGGTCACGCTGCGTGCGATGCTCGGCCTTAGGATTGTTGAGCGCGGAGAAGTCGACGTTTGCGGGCGGACGCGGCACCGGCTGGCAGAGCAGGAGTTCGCGCAGCGCCTTACCGCGCAAGGTCGGCGAGCTGCGGCCCGGGTGCGAGTGCACCGCGAGGAAGCTCACGTGGGTCATGATGCCCGCGCGGCCGCTGTTTTCCGGGAACGTGTACGGCGTCCAGCCCGGGGTCGCGGACACGCCGTAGATGGCGGCCAGCGCTTGGGACATGAACGTCTCACGCGTCGTGTAGAGGTCGCGGTAGTCCTTATTCTCGGTGATCAGGTGGTTGATGATCGTGCGCAGGGTCTGCTCACGCGCATCGGCAACCGTCACGCCCGTGAAGGCCGGATAGATCGCGGCGTCTTTGGCGAGGTTGTTGAAGTCGTCGAACGCCATCATGTCGTCGAAGAAGGCGCGCATGCCGGTTTCGAGACGCGGGCTGGCGAGCATCATGTTGACGATCTTCTCGCGGCCCTTCGGCGTGTTGATCTCGCCGGTTTCGGCGGCTTTGATCATCGCGTCGTCCGGCGCGGCGTTCCACAGGAAGAACGACAGGCGGTGCGCCAGCGAGTACGAGTCGAGGCGCTGCTTGCCCTTGTTCTGCGGGTCGGCTTCATAGGTGTCGGTGATGAACAGCACGTCCGGCGACAGCAGCATGCCTTCGAGGGCGGCGGCCAGGCCGGCGTAGAAGTCCTTCAGCTTTTCCGCGCCCGCGTTCGCTTCGGCGACGACGGCCTGAACCTTTTCCTTCGGCAGGGGCTTGCGATACAGCAAGCGGCCCGTGGCCGTCAGAAACTTGGTCGCACACGCCGCGTCTGCGGCCTTTTCGTCCTTCGGCTTGCAGGGGATGAGGAAGTCGCGGTGTTCGGCGTCAACGACCGCGCCCGACACCAGCGAAGCCGTACGCTGATACTGTTCCAGCTGAGCGGCAGTCACGCCGGCGAAGGCGGCGCCGTTCGCGAGCAGGCCTTCCGTGCGGCGCATCGGGGCGAAGCGCGTATCGACGCGCAGATCAGGCCCGAAGATGTAGCCGAGCGAATTGGAATACTGTTCCTGGGTCATCAGGCGCACGCGCTGCGGGACGCCCTTGGCTTCCGCCGGAAGGGCCGGCGTCGCGCTCGCGCTCTTGGCGGCGGCGGGCTTCGAAGCCTGATCGGACGGCGCCGAGCAGCTTACGAGGGCAAAGGCCGCGAGGAGGCTGAGGGCGCTCCCGCGAAGGGCCGATGCCACACGCCCCTTTTTCGAAGGGACCGAATAATTCTGAAACAACACTGCCGCTACCTCCTCATTATGGCCATGGCCAAGGCCAGGCATAGAAAATCCAACACTCGCCTCACACCGAGAGCCGACCTAGTTCATCATTATACGCTGTGCGTACAGGATGATCCTTGCGATTTTAAAGTCTTCTCCGAATCCCATTCCAATTTCGTGGTGAAACGAGAATGTTTTCTTCATTTGTTCTTCATATTCGCGCTGAACTTGTTACGCAACAAGGCCTTTCTAGGCCGGAATCTTGCTGATTCCGCTGTTACGCGAATCGAAAAAAACATCTGCTCAACGGTCTCCTGCGTGGGCGCCCACAATTGGCGGGGCGCAAGCCGAATTCCATTCAATTCGTGTATACCTACCCTAAACTATTATTGACCGACCGGTCGATCAATACACAGTGAGCAGAAAATCGCCGGCCTTCAAGAAAAGTTGGGTAACGACTCTTCTTAAACGGGAATTTATAAAATAAATCCCCTTTTAATAAGCCTCATGTAAGGGTCACATCACCATTTGCGGTAGAACGACCGCAGCGTGAACCGCTCCCCGGCCTGCACGCGGGCCCCCGAGAGATGGAGTCGGCAACGCGCGCCTGAACCGCAACCTGCGCATGAGGCGCGACGGTGTCTGTGTTGCCGGACGCATCAATTATCCAAGCGTCGACAACACCTTCACGATCAAAAGGGCGAAAGCGCCTCAGCTCTACGGCAATTGGAAGCGGCCGATCCGCATGCCGCCCCCGATATTGGCGAGCCAGATCTCCTTGCCGACGATCGTTCCCGCCGTCGCGATATGCATCGCCGCGCTATCGGGATTTGCAGTCACGACTTCACGCGCCGTCTTCTTCACCGGATCGATGATCGCCGCGCTGGAGCTGTTCTTCGAACAATCGTTTTTCGACAGGCATGTGTTGAGCACATCCTCGACCGTTCCGGTCTGACCCGCGACGACCAGCGTGCCATCCGGCTGCCAACGCAGGTTGTCCGGATGGAAATTGAGTCTGGCGATGACTTCCTTGACGGCCGGCTTGCCGGGCTCGCGGGTGAACTTCACGACCTGATTGACGGCCCACTCGCTGACGTAGATGGCTTTGCCGTCCTTGCTGGCTTCGATGCCGTTCAGGCCCGAGCCTTCGGAGCCCGGGATCTTCGCCCAGCCGCCGGCCGGGGTCCATTCGAACAGGCTGCTGACATTTTCACCCGCCGACAATCTCGCGCGCGAGTTCGCCCCCTTGTCGCCGCGGAAACCACCCATGCTGGCCGGGAGGAAGTTGGTGGCCACGACGCCGTTGTTCGGCAGCACGCCCATGCTGTTGAAGCCGGCGTCCTGCGGATAGGGAATGCATCCGACCCAAGCGAGGGTCGGCGTCTTGCCGGTCGCGTTGAGTTCGAACACTTCAACGGCGCGGCGCTCGCCGCCATGCAGGAAGCGCAGTTTGTGGATGCCGTTGGCGCCTTCCTCGACATTGAGGCCGCCGGCGCGGATTTTCTTCTCGGCCGCCTCGGCGCCGCCGATGGGGCCCGGGCAACCGGCGTAGGTCTTTTTGTCGAATTTGTCGGCGCTCGGATAAAGATCGACTTCGGCGTGGTCCTTGGTGTTGACGGCACGGAGAACGCCCGACACGATCACCCAGTCGGACTTCGGCACATGAGCGATATCCTCGGCGCCTTCAGTGAGGCACACGAACTGGGCCTTGCCGACGGGATCGCATTTCTCCGCCGCCTGCGCTCGTCCCGCCGAAGCGGCCATCACAAGAGCGATCGCGGAAAAGCCAAAAGCCAGCTCGCGCTTCATCGAATCTTCCCTCCCGAAGAAAAATGGTGACCAACGTTAGCATTCCGGCCCCGGCAAAACATTGCGGGAGTGGCCTTTGCCTACCGCCCATGTGAAAATATCTGCCAACAAAGGGGGGATTTCGTGGTGATAGATGCGCAAGGGGCCGGCGAACTTACGGCCGCATTGAGAAAGGCGTCGATCCGCCTGCTTCCGTTCCTGGCGCTTCTTTACTTTCTCGCCTTCCTCGACCGCGTGAACGTGAGCTTCGCGGCGCTCTCGATGAACCAGGACCTGGGGCTGTCGCCTTTCATCTATGGTCTCGGGGCCGGCATCTTCTTTCTCAGTTACGTGCTGTTCGAGGTGCCGAGCAACTTGATCCTGCACAAGGTCGGCGCGCGCAAATGGATCGCGCGCATCATGATTACGTGGGGGCTGGTATCGGCCGGCACGGCCTTCATTACCGGCCCCAATTCCTTCATCGCCGCGCGCCTGCTGCTTGGCCTCGCGGAAGCGGGCTTCTTCCCCGGAATCATCCTCTATCTGACCTATTGGTATCCGGCCGAAGTGCGCGGGAAGATCATCGGCGCCTTCATGCTGGCGATTCCGCTTTCGACCGTCGTTGGCGCCCCGATCTCGACGGCGCTCCTGGATCTTTCCGTTTTTGGACTGAAGGGATGGCAGACGCTGTTCCTGCTGGAAGGATTGCCCTCGGTCCTGATGGGCGTCATCACCTTCTTCTATCTTCCCGACCGTCCCGCCAATGCCGCGTGGCTGACGGAAAGTGAGCGGACTGCGATCGCCTCGCGCCTTGCCGCCGAAGAGCGGCGCACAGACCGCGAACACAGCCTGAAGGCCGTTCTGGCCGCACCGCGCCTGTGGCTGCTGGGCTTTGTCTATTTCTGCATCGTGCTCGCGCTCTATGGCCTCAACTTCTGGACGCCGTTGATGGTGAAGTCTCTGAGCGGGCTTTCAAACCAAGACGTAGGCTGGCTCACGGCCGCGCCCAACCTGGTCGCCGCGATCGCGATGTACGTGTGGGGCCGCTGGTCCGACAAAACCGGAAAGCGGCGCACCTTCTTTCTGATCCCCTGTATTGTCGGAGCCGCGGGCTTCGCGGTGAGCGTTCTGTTCCCCTCGCCGGTCAGCGGCATCGTCGCCATCTACCTCGGCACGATCTGCGTCTACCTGTGCGCGCCGGTCTTCTGGACCCTGCCGACCTCGATGCTGGCGGGCACGGCGGCGGCCGGGGGGATCGCGGTGATCAACTCCGTCGGCAACGTAAGCGGCTACCTCGGTCCCTTTCTGCTCGGCGCGCTTCAGGAGCAGACAGGCAACTATATCGGTGGCTTCATCTGCCTTGGCGCTTCATTGCTCTTCGCAGGAGCTTTGGTGCCGGCCACGAAGAACCCCAGGACCTAGGAGCGGATATGCCGATCGCGACACTGGATTTTTCGAGCCGCGGCCGTTCGCTGCGCATGGAACTCGACCTCGACCGGGCGCGGTCCAACGAGAACTCGATCATCAAGTTCCTCGAGCGCGGGCGGCACTACGAGCCGGACGTTTCGCTGATGATGTGCAAGATCGTCGAGGCTGGGGATATTGTCGTGGACGTCGGCGCCAATGCAGGCTTCTTCACGGTGCTGCTTGGCGCCCTGACCGGCGGGAAAGGCCGCGTGGTGAGCTTCGAGCCTGGCGACAACAACCTGCCGCGCCTGAAGAACAACATCGCGCTCAACAAACTGACGAACATCACCCTGATCGAAAAAGCCGCCAGTGATGCGCCGGGCGAGATCACATTCTTCATCAATAGCGACGACAGCGGCGGCAACGCGCTGTGGGATGTCGGCACATTCCCCGGCAACATAAAAAGCGCCGCCGCGCCGCAAGCGGTGACGGTCCAAGCCACCACGGTAGACGCCGAGTTCGCGCGTCTTGGCCTAAGCCCGCCAAAACTGATCAAGGCCGATACCGAAGGCGCCGAGCTTCACGTGCTCAAGGGTTGCAAGGACATGCTGACGGGCTGCAAGGTCCCTTTCGTGATCGCCGAGTATCATCCCTTTGGGCTCGCGAAGATGGGCACGGCGCCGGAAGCCTTGCGCGCCTTCATGGAAGGGTTGGGATATTCGACCTTCGCGATGTATTACGACGGGACGATGCCGAAGCTGATTCCCGCCGGCACGGAGATCGCGATTCCCTCAATCGTGAATCTTCTATTCTCCACGCCGGAACATGTCGGCCGGATTTGGCCGACCTACTTCCACCACCCAGGCATGACGCATCCGCAGCCGCAGGCTTAACCGCCAAGGGCGCGCTTCAGCTGGGCGAGTTTCGCATGCGCCGTCTCGAACTCGGTGCTGGGCGCGGCGGCGCGCAGATCGCGCAACTTTTCCAGCGCTTTCATCAACACCGGCAGCGGCGGGCCGCTGGCGGTGATCTGCGCCATGTGCCGCTGCTCGAGTTCGCGCGACATCTTTACGATAAAGGTATTGACCAGCCTGTCGTGATGCTGGCTCGCCGCCTTGCCGTGCGCCGCGCACACGTCGAGAAACAGCGCTGCGTTGGTCTTGAACCACTCCCGCCCCGCATATCTGTCGCTTGCTTCGATGAACTCGTCGAGCAGCGGCCGTGTGGCGAGGCTCGTTCGCAGACGCGCCTGATCGTCGGGTGTCATATAGAGCATCTTGTCGACGAGCAGCTGCGAATAGTACGGGTCGTTGCCGCGACATAGGCCGAGCAACAAATCAATTTCATTGATCGCCGCAAAATCCCCGGCGTTGGCGCCGCGATATTCCTGCCGGCCAACGCGATACGGCTTGAAATAGGGCCTTACGCAATAGAAGAAGCGGTCGGCATCCATCTTCTCGAACAACATCTCGTTGTACTTGAAAACATCGGCGAGAGCCGCGTGCGCATCGCGAAACAGCAAGGTTGCCGCCGGATTCGAAACACCCAACGGGGGTATGCGCGACAGGGCATCGCCCGCGCGCTGATAACACAAGATCGAAAACGTATTATAGTCGTTGAAGATCTTTTCATCTTTCAACGACGTAAAGCT
The DNA here is from genome assembly GCA_041919675.1 of Rhodospirillaceae bacterium. Lineage (GTDB taxonomy): Bacteria > Pseudomonadota > Alphaproteobacteria > Rhodospirillales > Rhodospirillaceae > SHVO01. Next base: position 6,808 of record JAYRTJ010000109.1, read on the forward strand.
CTTCGGCTGGCCGTCGACAGCGCGGTTGTGATGGTTGAGATGGACGTTCGCGAAACGAGGCACGACACCGAGCGAGGCCCCCATGTGCATACCGAGAGCGGAGGCCTCATCGAACGGAGACTTGTGCTCGCGGGCGGGGTTGGTGAGTTCGTGCCGCCGCAGAGCCGCGAAGAACAAGCCTAGATTGCCAAGCGTCGCGAATGTGCGCTCAAACGCTTCGTTGGTATTGCCCTCGGCGACGAGCGGGCGAATGAAGCCCAACCCTTCGTCCGCCAGCGCCTTTTTCGTGGTCTCGCCTATACCCTCCACATTCGCGCGGTCTTCTTGCGCGAAGTACAGGTCCTCCAATTCCGTGTTCATCTGACGGAACGAGGAACGGATCCAGGCGTCGAAGTTATCGCTTGCGGTACTCATTTTCAGGCGGCTCCTGCGAAATAACGGGCCATGCGGTTCATAGCTTCTTCGATGCGCTCATAAGGTTCGGCGCCGAAGCACACGCGCAAGTGCCCTTCCCCGCCTGCGCCATAGAAGGTGCCGGCTTCCGTCACGACGTGACACTTCTCAAGGATCTCGTCGGCCACCTGTTGGCTGGTCTTGCCGGTCGCGGAGACATTCGGGAAGGCGTAGATGGCGCCTTCCGGCATCTCGCAGGTGACGCCGGACATCTGGTTCATGCGCGAGACGACCAGATCGCGATTCTTCTTATCGCTCGCGAGCATCTCTTCAACCTTGTCGCGCGGACCGGTCAAGGCGGCGACAGCGCCGTCTTGAATGAAGGTGTTGACGTGTGAAACGTCGTTCGCGGTGATCTTCAGGATGGCCGGGACAAATCGTTCGTGACAGGCGACATAACCGATGCGCCAACCGTCCATCGCATAAGCTTTCGTGAACGCGAACATGCTGAAGGTGCGCTCGAACATGCCGGGCAGCGCGGCGATGCTGATGTGCTTGTTCTTGTCATAGACGATCTGCTCATAGACCTCGTCGGAGGCCACCAGGAGATCGTATTTGACGCACAGCGCGGCCAGAGCGCTCAGTTCCTCGCGCGAGAATACACGGCCCGTGGGGTTCGCAGGATTCACCAGCGAAATCATGCGGGTCTTGGGTGTGATCTTGGCTTCGATCGCGGCCACGTCGATCGCAAAACCCTTGGCCTTGTTGAGCGGCGCGAGAACAACTTTGCCCCCCGCCATCTCGATCTTGTTGACGTGCTGCGGATAGTAGGGCTCCAGCAGGATCACTTCATCGCCCGGATCGAGAGCGGCCATGAAAACGGCGTAGGACGCGTGGGTCAGACCGTTGGTGACCACAACCTCGTTTTCCTTCACCGTAAGATTGTTGTGCGCCTTCAGGCGATCGATGATCGCGCGGCGCAGTTCGATGGTTCCGGGGAAAGCGCTGTAGTGCACTTTGCCGGCCTGGAGCCCGGCGACGGCGGCGTCCTTGATATGCTGCGGCGTATCGAAGCCTGGAAGGCCCACTTCCAAATGAATCAGATCGGCGTTCGGGTACAACCGCATCGCTTTTTCATACATGCCGAAGCTTTTCGGAGAGCTCGACGAAATCCGGTCCGCAGGCCACTTCACAAGAGATACTCCGCCGCATCACGGCCGCCGCAAGTGCCGGCCGGAAATTGTTTTAAGCTTATAATATTGTTCCGGGGGCGGCCACAGCAATCTTGGCTCAATGAAAAACGGCGACCGGTCTCCGGCCGCCGTCAATCTGTCGCTCGCCCGCCCTTTTAGCGGCTCATGCCGTTCTGCGAACCGGCTTGCGCAGTCGCTTTGGCGGGGCGGTCGATGAAGACCTGCGTAAAGCGGACATGCAGAGCGCTCGAGATGGCGGTGTTCTGGCCCGAGGCATCCGGGTAACCGTCGGCCAGGCGCTTCAGCGCCTTGTAGACCGTGGGCGAGGATTCCTGGCCGTAGCTTTGATGGTGCGTGGAAATGCTTTCCTGGCGCTGCGCATGCCAGGATTCAAGGTCGACATACCCGCCCATGTATCCCTCAGCGCCGTCCTGGGTAAGGCGCAGATCCCACTTCACGCCGCGGAACAGCTGCGTGGAGATATTCGCGAGCGCCTGGTACGGCATCAGATAGTCGGCAGCCTCCGTGGTCAGCACGCCGTCAACGATCTTACCCTTGAAACTGGTGATGAAGTCCTTGCCGAAGCGCGTATCGAGCTTCTGGGACGCGCCCGGCATGTAACCGTTGCCGGTCGCGTCGGGCAGCAGCGGCGAAAGGCCGCGATAGGTCGTGACCGTGATGTCGTCGTCGTTCACCAGATCGTCCACATTGGTGAGCTCGATCACGACACGGTTGAAGGAATTGTCCACACGCCATTTGGTGACCATCAAGGCCGCGACGTCGCGGTAGCTGCTGACGCAGCCGATGACGCGGAAAAACTGATTATCGACGCCCTTTGCGCCGTCCGGACTGGTGAAATCGTCCGCGTCGACTTTGCCGTCCAGGTTCACACCGCCAACGACCGTGCCCACCGCCTCTTTGAACGGCATGGCTTCTTTTTCCGGCTCGGGGAAATAGATTTGCGATTCACGGGCGAGCTGGGTGCCCACGACCGTGCGCTTCGGCCCATTTTCCGGGAACAGGACCTTGAATTGTTCGCGCGGACCTTCGTTCATGCCGGCCGGGCATTCGGCCTTGGCGCCGGGCGTCTTATGCATCGCCCATTCTTCCATGGTCATCACGTAAGCGATGGAGCGGTCGCGAATGACCGCCTGACCTTCCTGCGCGGCCGCCGCGAAAGGCGCCGCGACCACGCACATCGCACCGGAAGCGACCAACGCACGTTGAAAACTGGTTTTCATTGGAGGATCTCCTGAAAGGGCCGCTTAGCCCGCGTTGCCCTTGAAGTCGTCACGGATCGAAAAAGCCTTGAAGCCGTTGCGCGCGCCATGGAACTCGCCCCAGCCGTCGGCGCCCACCTGCCCCGGCTTCTTGTCGCCGGCGAAAGTGAAAACGGGACGTCCGCGGTAAGCCCACACATGGAGTGCATCCGCCTGCCCCGGCGTCGCATGGCGGCCGGTCTTCGGATCGATCGCGATAACGGTCCAGGCGCGCGAGCCGCTCTTGGCGTCCTTCGCCGCGCGTACATACGGGAAGGTCGCGAGGCAACGGGCCGCGTCGCCGCCGCCGCACACCGCGAGACGATAGGCTTGCGGCGCGCCCGGATGATCACAGCCCTGCTGATCGAAGGCGTCGTCGATGCAGTTGTAGATGTAGATCGTGCGGCCTTGCGCATCGGCCAGGACCTGACCCGCGTAGGAATCCTGCACCTTGAAGCCCGCCGGATAGGCCGGCTCCTTCTGGGTGTAGACGTTGCTCCAGCCCGCTTCATCCGAACCTTCGAGGCTGCGCGCCGAATCATCGGCGATCCGCGTATAGAGCGGCTTCTTGCGGAAAGCCCACTGCTTCACACCCGGCTCGCGCTCGAAGATGGTCCAGTCGCCCTTGGCGGTGGCGGTTTCACCGGCGAGCACCGGGGTCCAGTCCCGCAGGCAGAGGCCCGTGCAGTTGGACTTCGCAGCGGTATCCTTGTCGTAGGAATAGACCGAGAAGCCGCTCGCCAGCGCAAGCAGGCGGCCGCTTCTCACCGAATAGATCCCGAACTGGGCGGGAATATCGGTGGGCGGCGCGGCGACGATGCGCGGCGTACCGCCGTCGCCGCCATTGCCGCCGTTACGGCCCCGGCGGCCACCGCGCGTATCGCCCGGCATCTCATCGAGCGCGGAGGTGTAGAGCGCGTAGCCGTCGTAAGCCCATTGTTTGCCGCCGTCCTTGCGGTCGACGACGGTCCACTTTCCGACCGGTTTCGCGTCGGTCGTGGCGAGAACCGGCGGCCACACCTGGACGCAGGTCGGCCGCGTCGCGACTTCCGGCAATTCGAGGCCGGCCGGATACGGGCTCATGAGGCCCGCGGTCTCGGTGTATTTCGTATCGTCGCAGGTCGGACGCCCCTGCTGCTCGCCGGCGTCGCCATTGCGCTGACCGCCGCGCGGCCAGGTGTAAAGCGTGCGGCCGTGCGCGTCGGCGAAGACAGGGCCTTCGAGCTCGGTGCCGATCACCTGGAAGCCGGCCGGCATCGGAACGCGCTCGTAGGTCTCGCGTTCGGCGGCGCGCTGCGCGGCGGCCGGTTGCGCAAAAGCCAGGATCGCAAGCCCCAGAACCGGCGCGAACTTTTGAAAATGTCTCATAGGGCACCTTAGGCGAGGATTTCGCCGTACTCTTTCGAAGTGTTGTTGCTGCGCGTGCCCCACGACGGGATCTCGAGGCCCATGATGCGCTGGACGGTGTAGCCGAGGCGCGCGACGGTGCTGCCCTCGGTGGCGATATGCAGCCCGGTCTTCACCTTGCCGCCGGCGCGGCCCGCCGTGAATGCCGGCATGCCGTCGAGCGAGTGAATGCGCGCATAACCGTGATCGGTCACGGCGTAGATCAGCACGTTGTCGATCAGGCGGCCGTCGCCTTCCTTCATGTCGCCGAAGGCCTTCACGAAGTAGGCCCAGGATTCCATGGCGCGGCGCGTGAACCACGAGCAATTTTGTTGATAACCGAGATGCTCGTCCACCGGCTCTTCATGCGTGGTGGTGTGGTGCGGCTTTTCGTAGCCGGCCTTGATCGTGTTGGCCGAGGCGGCCGAGTAATTCATGTTGAAGACGCGGGTCTGATCGCA
>JAYRTJ010000110.1:0-11497 GCA_041919675.1 Rhodospirillaceae bacterium
GTAGCACATCTGCGCAAAGCCGCCGCCGAGCACGATCACGGCCGCTTTGGCGTTCATCGGCAGGGACGCGCACAGGACGCTCCCCGCGATCATCATCAGTTTCCGGAAACCCATGTTTTCCTCCCAAGGGCCGTGCGTCCGGCGATAGCGCCGAATGCCGTATGCGGTCAGTATACGCCCGGCGCCTCCTCTTTGCCGTAGGAGAATTTGAGAGTGAGCCTCTTCGGGGCCCGTCCTCCTGGGGCGGGGGTCGCCTGAAATATTTATGGAAATCAATATCGTATGGGATATATCCGAGGGAGATACCGGCGGCCGCCCGCCGTGATAGTCATGTTTACCCGCTCCCTTCGTCCCTTGTGAGGTTCCTCCATGAAAACCCGCGCCGCCGTCGCCTTCGAAGTCAAGAAACCCCTCGAGATCGTCGAACTCGATCTTGAAGGCCCGAAGGACGGCGAAGTGCTGGTCGAGATCATGGCGACCGGGATCTGCCACACCGACGCCTACACGCTGGACGGCTTTGACTCGGAAGGTCTGTTCCCGTCGATCCTCGGACATGAAGGCGCCGGCGTCGTGCGCGACGTCGGCAAGGGCGTGACGTCGGTCGCCGTGGGCGATCACGTGATCCCGCTCTACACGCCCGAATGCCGCAAGTGCAAATCCTGCCTTTCGGGCAAGACAAACCTCTGCACCGCCATTCGCGCGACCCAGGGCAAGGGCGTGATGCCCGACGGCACTTCGCGCTTCTCGTACAAGGGCAAGCCGATCTACCACTACATGGGCTGCTCGACCTTCTCGAACTTCACCGTGCTGCCGGAAATCTCGGTTGCGAAAGTCCGCACCGACGCGCCGTTCCAAACCACCTGTTATGTCGGCTGCGGCGTAACGACCGGCATCGGGGCCGTCGTGAACACCGCGAAGGTGGAGCCCGGCGCCAACTGCATTGTCTTCGGGCTCGGCGGGATCGGTCTCAACGTCATTCAGGGCCTCAAGATGGTGGGCGCGGACATGATCGTCGGCGTGGACATCAATCCCACCAAAGAAGAGTGGGGCCGCCGCTTCGGCATGACCCACTTCGTCAATCCGCTGAAGGTCGAGGGCGATCTGGTGCAGCACCTGGTCGCGCTGACGGGCGGCGGCGGCGATTACACGTTCGACTGCACCGGAAACACGGCGGTCATGCGCCAGGCGCTCGAATCCTGCCATCGCGGCTGGGGTGAAAGCATCATCATCGGGGTCGCTGAATCCGGGAAAGAGATCTCAACGCGTCCGTTTCAGCTCGTGACGGGCCGCGTTTGGCGCGGATCGGCCTTCGGCGGCGCGAAAGGCCGTACGGACGTGCCGAAGATCGTCGATTGGTACATGAACGGAAAGATTCAAATCGACCCGATGATCACGCATGTGCTGAAGCTCGATCAGATCAACAAGGGTTTCGACCTCATGCACGAGGGCAAGTCGATCCGTTCCGTTGTCGTCTTCTAAGGGCCTTCGCGCCTGACCGTGATGATCAGCGGGGTCCACCCCTGCGCGAGGATCATGATCTCCGCCGCCAGGGCGCCGAGGCCCAGGCGGCGGGCGATCGACACAAGCCGCGCGATCACCGCAAGCCCGCGCATGCCGGGCACGTCCGCCGCCTTCATCCGGTCGCGGAATTTTTCCTGACCGAGAGTTTGCAGCCTGATCGGCGCCGTTTGGCCGATCAGCTTCAACTGCTTGCGGACCCATACGGGATTGATCTCGGTGCGGATGGTGCCGGCAAAGGCCGGATCGCGCCGCCACACCCATTTGATCCACCAGCGGAAGAAGGCGTTGGAAAAGATCGGCGGGTGGAAGGCCGCATAATGGCCGTCGAAATAGGACAGGTAATTCGGGCAGACGATTTGCAGCGTGCCGCCCGGTTTCAGGACGCGCACGGCCTCGCGCAATACCTGCGCGGGATCGTTCGTATGTTCGAGGACATTCGTCGAGTAGACGATGTCGAAGCTGGCGTCCGGGAAGGGCAGGGCTTCGCCGGTCGCATTGACGATGCGCGATGTGTCGAGGCCGTTGGCGCGAATGAGATCGCGCGCGATCGACGCCGTGTCGCCGAAGCCTTCCCCTTCCGGTTCGATGCCCCAGCCGTCGATGCGATACGCTTTCGACCAGACGATGTGCGTGACGCCTCCGCCCGATCCGATCTCAAGGACCTTCTTTCCGGTAAGCGACGCGTAGGCTGAAAGAACAGAGGCTTGATCCAGCGCACGGCGCGGATCGAGCATGTCGGCCGCAAAGCGCAAGGACGGGACGCGCATCAGCGGTTCGAAGTAGCGGCCCTGGCCGTCACGCGCGCGCGCAATGGCGGAAGACGTGATCCGGCACTCGGGCGTCGAGAGTTGCTCGGCCAAGTGTTGCAGGTCGCCGTCGGTTGCGTTCGGCTGTGAGGACATCGTTGCTTTGTTACCATAAACGTGAAGAGGAAGGGGCCGCCTTCTGGACGTCCCGCCATAAAGTCGTCATGGTGCCTTTCCATGGTGAGGCTCGGTTGAAGTCCTTTCGGGGAACCAATGCGTAGAGCGGCATATATCGGATTTATCGCGGCGCTGTCGGCGTTCGCTGTCAGCGCGGCGGCGCAGGACGCCGCTCCGGCGGCGGAAGCGCCGTCGGAGCCGCCGGTTCAAGAAGGCGCGTGCGATACCCATCCCTTCTCCATGCAGATCACCGTGGAACATGTGCGCCAGGCGACCGGAACGATCACGGTCGATGTGCACGACGACGATCCCGCAAAATTCCTGAAATCCGGCGGCAAGCTTGCACGCATCCGCGTGCCGGCGGTTCAGGGTGAGACGCAGTTTTGCATCACGGTCCCCAAAGCCGGCATCTACGCGCTCGCGGTCTATCACGACCGCAACGGCAATACGAAGTTGGACAAAACCTGGATCGGACTGCCCAGTGAGCCGTTCGGGCTTTCGAACAATCCGCCGCGGCGCCTCGCGATGCCCAAGCACAAGGACTCGGCTTTCGAAGTGAACGGCCCGCGTACGCCGGTCGTCATCGACCTGGGAAAGTAAGTTTACGACCCGAGGCGCTGAACGCCGACAATCCGGTAAATTCCACGCAGTTTGGCGCGCGCAAATGTCGCGCGGGTGCGGGGCGAGAGCGTCGTCAGCCGGACAGTGTCGCCGCCGGTGGCAATCCCGGCGGCAGTCAAGGAGCCGACGACAAATCCCCCTTCAGCGCGCTCGGCGACGACATCGATCTTTTCACCTTCCAGCGCGCGGGCTGGGCTGACGTAGAGCATGTCGCCCGCGTCGAAGCGCGGCATCATCGACTCATCGGGCATGAGGAGCGCAAAGGCCCGCGGGTCGTTGCCGAGAAACGGCGGACGCTGGGTTTTAAGCGGCGCGCGCCCGAGATCGCCGGCCTGCACGTTCACGTCGCGCGTCGCGGCAAGCACCACGGCGAGATCCGTTGAAGGAGCGGCGCCGGGAGCCTGCGGCGTGCCGGCCGCCAGCGCGGACTTGGCCTGTACGAGGGTGCTTTGGACGTCGGGCGCGTGCTCGAGAATGCCTTTCTCATAGACCGCGATGGCGGGCGCGAGTTCGGCGAGGGCGGCGCGGTCGAAAGTCGGCGCCGGCTGGCGTTTGAGGGCGAGGAAGGTTTCGGTCATCAGCGCAAGCATGGTGCGCTGGCTCAGGGTGTGGCGCACCGGCCGGTGCATGAAGCGATTGACGGTCGAGGGCGTCAGGCCGGCGGAGCGGGCGAGGCCGCTGGCGGTGCGCCCGGTCAGCGCCATCATCGCGCGCACGAGCCGGCGCGTCTGCTCCTGATGGGCAGACACGTCCGTCGTCCGCGCGCGCGGCTGCAGGTCCTCGGCAATCACAGATGCACCCCGATCCCAGGCCACCGTACCACCGGCTCAAATACGAAAAAAAGCGCTCATGAAGCGAAAATAGAAGCAAAATCACTTAACAAAATGCACACCACAATCATTTGCGATGTGCTTTAAAATTGGCACATATTGTAGAGGTTGCACGCGGTAAGAGTAAAAAAAGCATTTACATGTGAAATTTGGTGTGTGATATTTCACATTGTGAGATTTCCGGAGGGTGTGAGTGTGTTTCGGGATGATCACAGCGGGCCTCGGCCCGCGGGGCTTTGTTATCGGTCCTCTCCTCTAAGACACTTTTGCCCGCCGTCCCTGTGACGGCGGGCTTTTTTACAAGCGCGCGTGAGTGAGAAAAATCGTTGCCCCGGCGCAACTTAACGGGATGTTAAGGGAGGCATATGATGGTCCAACCTGATAAACTGCGGGCTTCGCGTCCCGATGGGCGCGCGCGGGGGTTTCATGGGACCGATGGCCGTTGGCGAATAAGCGCGTGACGAACAAGCGATCGCACAGAGACATGAGAACAATCGTATCAGTGCTGGCGGTGACGGCCGGATTGTCGGCCTGTGCAAATTTTCCAGGCCCGTTTGGCGCGAGCCCGCCGGCAGCGGAAGCCCCGGCGGCGAATAACGACATCAATATTGATCCGCTGGACGCACCGCCGCCGCCGATGGCGTCCGCGCCCGCGGCCAGTGAACCCGCGACGGCGCCGGCCTCCGACCCGCTTCTTCTCGTGCCCGCGCAGAGTCAGGCCGCTTCGCAGCGCGTACCGCTCGGTACCTTGAACGCCAGCAGTGATCCGAAGCCCGCCGCGAAACCGCCGACCCCGTTGGCCGCTAAAAGCGCGCCCTCGGCCCCTGCGTCTGCGCCGTCGGCGCCAGCTTCAGCGCCGGCACAAATGGCCGCAGTTCCCGCGCCGCAGGCCCCAGCACCGGCGCCCGCAGCACCGGCGACCGGAAAGCCGCCGGTGAATTCTATCCCGTCCTCCACGCAAGCGGCCGGAAGCTTAACGTCGCCGCGCGCCGCCCCCGCCCGGGCCGAGCCCCCGGCGGCCGCACCGACAGTGGAAACGCCGCCGGAGCCCCAACCTGCTTCGCGGGCGAAGGAGTTGCTGCCCGACGAGCAAGAGACCACCATCATTTCATCGACCACCGCCCCGCCGGCGGTGCAGAGCCGTGAATTCATCCCGGCCCCCGTCGTGCCGGCCGTTGCGGCCCCCCCGCGCCCGGCCCTTGGCGAAATGCCATTCAGCCAGGCCGAGAAGAACGTCGCGCGCCGCTTCGAGACCTTGTCCCGCCTGCGCGACGACGGCCTGATCACGCAGGAAGAGTTCGCCCGCCGCCGCGCGGCGAACCTGGGCGCGATCCTGCCCTATAGCCAGGATCCGCCGGGCGTTGGACTTGACCGCGCGGTTCCGAGTAGCGACGCCATCGCGGCGCGCCTCGGCGCCCTGCGCCGCGCGTTCGAGATGCGCGCGATCACGGCGCAGCAGCATGCGCTTGAACGCACGATGATCCTCAACGCGCTTCTGCCTGAAAACCCGGAACAGCGCACGGTGCGTAAACCGCCGCCGGAAGACGTGATCCAGGGCGCCGCGATGGTGGGCCATCTGGAAGCTTTACGCGAAAGCAGCGTCATCACTCAGTCCGAGCTCGACGCGGAAAAGCGTATGATCGACGCCGTCCTGCGGACCGGCCTTTTCCCGCCCAAGGGCGGCGAAGCCGCGGCCGCGAAGCCCGCGCCGGCCAAGACCGCGGCGAAACCCGCGGCAGCCGAAGCCGGCGGCACGGAAGCCGGTGAAAGTCCGATGACGCGGCAGATCACGGGCCCCGTGCTCCACCTTGCCTCTTTCCGCTCGGAAGCCTCGGCGATGAAGGGCTGGCAGGAAGTCATCGACCGCAATAAGGCGGCCATCGGATCGCTGAAGCCGATCGTCCGCCGCGTCGATCTCGGCGAAGGCAAGGGGATTTTCTATCGTCTGATGATGGGAAGCTTCACCTCGATGGCCGATGCTGAAGCGACCTGCGTGAAGCTGAAGCAGAACAGCCAGTTCTGCCGCGCCAGCGCCGACGGCAGCTAAGCGCGCCACGTCGAGAAATAAAAAAGCCCCGGGTTCACCGGAGCTTTTTTGTTGCGCTTTCGTCCGCCTATTTCGGCTTCTGGAACAGCATGGTGAAGCGGTCGCTTTCACCGATGGCGGTGTACTTGGCTTTGTCCTTATCGCCTTCCGCGTAGTTCGGCGGCAGGGTCCAAACGCCCTTCGGATAGTCCTTCGTGTCCTTCGGGTTCGCGTTGATCTCGGACTTCGAGACGAGCTTGAAACCCGAACTTTCAGCGGTCTTGATCGCGAAGTCTTCACGCACGTAGCCGGAAGCGGCTTTCGGATCCTGCGGGGCCGTGGTCGGCGCACGGTGTTCCTTGATGCCGAGATAGCCTCCCGGCTTGAGCGCGGCATACATCGCGTCGAACATCTTCTTCTCTTCGCCGCGGCCCATCCAGTTATGCATGTTGCGGAAGGTCAGGATCATATCGACCGAGCCCGGCGCAACGGCGGCGTCGGGGAATGTCACGACCTGCATCTTCCCGAAATTGGCGGCGTCCTTCGTGCTCTTCTCCTGCAACGAGGCGACCGCTTTCGCGTTGGGTTGCGCGGCGATGTATTTGCCTTTCTCGGCCAGCACCGGCGCCAGGAACTCCGTCCACCAACCGCCGCCCGGCCAGATTTCCATGACCGTCATGGTGTCGTTGAGGCCGAAGAACTTGAGGGTTTCCAGAGGATGGCGGTAAGAATCGCGCGCCTTGTTCTCGGCGCCGCGCTGCGGTCCGGCGAGATAGGTCTTGAGCTTCGCTTCCGTCGCCGCGTCCGTGCTGTTTGAACCGTCGGCGGCCGAAGCGCCGCCCACGACGAGCATGAGCGTGAAAGCCGCCGCGGCTATGCGGGTCAAAGCGGCGGGGCGGCTCGAAAACTTACGCATGTGAATCTCCCTGAGACCGAGAATAAGCGGGTGGCACGGTGTCATCGCCGCCGGTGTGTGGCAAGGCGGAAAACGCTTATATGTGAAGCTGTTACATTCACGCCGCGTCCCGGTTAGACTAGAGTCCGTAACACGTTTGATTTCAGATCCGCGCGCGTAGGACCGATCGATCCCATGGCAAATGTGCTGTTCTTTCCGGCGCTTCCGAACCGGCCGCTGCTGCTGGACCAGGTCTTTCGGGCCGTATGGCATTTCCTGCCCGCGCTCAAGAAGCTCGACCGGTTGATCTTCCCCTACGGCGGCGACGATTTCGCCTTGCTGGATGCCGACCAGATCCTCGGCGCCGCGCGCGCTTATCTGAGCCGCGATTTCGATCCCGCCGTCGCCGGCTATGCGCCGCGCTTTCAAGGCAAGATCCAGTTTCTTCATACGCAAACCGGCGATTTAAGCGACCTTGCGTCGCAATTGCCGCCGCTGAAAACCGTCGTTGTCTGGAACTTGAGCGATGGACGCCTCGCCGCGCTGGCGAGAGAGATCGCGGACCGCCACGGCGCGGAACTCGTGCTCGCCGATCCGGCGGTCGTGCAGCAGGAAACGCTGCTGATGCTGCGCGGCGTGCACAAGCTGTTTGAACAGCGCGAACTCCACGATCTGGTCAACGATTCCTACCGGCGTTTCTCGGCGTATTTGAAGACGTGGAAGGGGCAAACCATCAGCCTCTTCGGTAATGGACCCTCGCTTGCCAAGGTCGTGGCGTCCAAGGCGCCGATCCGCTCAAACTTGCGCGGCATTTGCAATTCGACCATCGGCGATTCGGCGGCGCTCGACTACCTGAAGCCTCAACTGATGTTCTGCGGCGATCCCGTGCAGCATTGCGGCGTGTCGCTTTACGCGGGGCGCTTCCGCGCGGATCTGGCGCGCGCCATGGAAGACCCGGGCCGGGTTCTGCTGACGCAACTTGGGTATGTGCCGTACTTCCGCGAAGCGCTGCCGGCCTCGGCGCACGACCGCGTGATCGGCATCGGCAACGACCGGCGCCCGCAATTCAATATCGATCTCGATAAGGAATTCCTGACGGCCGCCACCGCCAACATCTTCACGATGATCGTTCTTCCCGTGGGCCTCACGATCTCGAAGCAGGTGGATATCTACGGCTGCGACGGCATGTCGTTCGCCGCGGCGACCAAGCCGTGGTCACACGCCAACGAAGACGACTACATGGGCAAGATGGCCGTTACCCACCGCGTCCATGCCGGCTTCTGGAAGCGCAACTATGAGGAAGAGTTCTGGAGCTATTGCAAGGATATGGAAGATATCCTCGCCGCCGCATCCGCGCGCGGTATTGAAATTCACGCGCGGACGCCGTCGTACGTACCCGCCTTGGCGAAGCGGTTCAGATCGCTTTAGGAGCTATTTGCAGGCCGGCGAGTCGGCCGCCCGCTCGGTCTTCAGGAATTCGATCACATCCGCGCGGTCCTTCTCGTCGTAGAGGCCGGCAAAACCCATGTTGGTTCCCGACATGAAGGTCAGCGGCGATTCGATGAACTGGCTGATATTCTCTTCAGTCCAGGTCAATCCGGATGCCTTGATGACTTCGGAGTATGCGTAGCCGGGGACCGACCCGGCCTTGCGGCCGACAACCCCGCAGTGCGGCGGTCCGACGAGCACCTCTTTGGCGGAATGGCAGCCGTTGCAAGCCTGCTCTTCATAGACCTTGGCGCCGCGCGCGGCGTCGGCGGCAAAAGCGGCGCCGGAAACAAAAGACGCGAATGCAATCGCGGTGGCGCCGATCAGCGCGGTTTTAGGACGTGACAACGTGAAGGCTCCTCGTGATGACATGTGCACAAGCCTCCTCTTAACGCGCAGGTGCTTCAAGTCAAGCCACGAGGCGGTGCGTAACAGACGGGTTACATTTTCTTACAGAGCCGTCGCCGGCCGCCTGTCTTTTGTCAGCCGTGAAGACTTTTCGTTACAAGCTCGCGGACATCGCGCGAGATTTGCGAAGCGCCCGCCAGACGCTCCAATTGAGCCTTCATGAGATCCTGGCGCGCCGGATCGAAGCGGCGCCACCGGCCGAGAGGCGGCACCAGCCGCGCCGCGACCTGCGGATTGAATTTATCGATGGCGAGAATCTGTTCCGCCAGGAAGTCATACCCCGAACCGTCCGCGGCATGGAAATTCGCCGGGTTGGACAAGCTGAACACGCCGATCACGGCGCGCAACTTATTCGGGTTCTTGAGATCGAAACTCGGGTGCGACAGCAGCTTGCGGACCGTCGCCAGCGTGCCGGGCAGCGGGCACATGGCCTGGACCGATAGCCATTTATTGACAACCAGGTGGTCGTCCTTGAAGCGATCGTAGAAGACCGTGAGCGCGGCTTCGCGTTCTTCGACGTCGAGCTGATTGAGGACCGCAAGGGCGTCCATGCGGTCGGTCATGTTGTCGGCGCCGTCGAACTGGGCCTTCACGAGGCTGACGCTGTCGCGGCTTTCGAGCGCGCCGAGGTAGCCGAGCGCGGTGCGTTTCAACAAACGCCGGCCCATGCCCGCCGCATCGGGCACATAAGGCGCGTTGACGCGCTGGCTGTCATAGATGCGGCGGAAATCGCCGGCGTGGGCCTCGGCGATCGCGCGGCGGACCTGCTTGCGTACGTGATGCAGGTGGAGCGGCGACTCTTGGGTCATCCGGTTGGCGAGATAGTCCTCCGCGGGCAGGCCGAGCGCGGAGGCCTTGAAGGCGGGCTCGAGCTCATCGTTTCGCGCGATCGCGCCGACGGCCGACAGGAACAGCGGACTGATCTTCGGGTCTGCACCTTCGAGCGCCGTCGCGACGCCCGAAAGAATAACGCTGCAGGCGAAGTCCTGGGCGGCGTTCCAGCGATTGAAGGAGTCCGAATCCTGCGCCATGCGGAACGCGAGGTCTTCCTCGGCTTCCGTGCGCTCGACGACGATGGGCGCGGAGAAGGCGCGGTTGAGCGACAGGCGCGGGCGCGCGGCGGCAATGCCGGTGAATTCAAAGGTCTCCTCGGCCTTGCGCAGTTCCAGGACGCCGCCGTCGATCTTGCCCTGGGCGAGGGCGAGCGGCAGGTCCTTGCCGTCGTCGCCGATGACGCCGAGGGCGAGCGGTACGTGGTAGGGCTTCTTGTCGGGCTGACCGGGTGTCGGCGGGCAGCTTTGGCGGACCGTAAGCTTCAGCGTTTTCGTTTTCGCGTCGTAGTGATCCTCGACGGAGATCCGCGGCGTGCCGGCTTGGCTGTACCATAGCTTGAACTGCGAGAGATCGCGCCCCGACGCGTCTTCCATGGCCTTGGCGAAGTCGTCGCAGGTGACGGCCTGGCCGTCGTGCCGTTCGAAATAAAGATCCATGCCCGCGCGGAACGCTTTCGCGCCGAGAAGCGTGTGCATCATGCGAATGACTTCGGCGCCCTTCTGGTAAACCGTCGCCGTGTAGAAGTTGTTGATCTCCACATAGCTGTCGGGGCGCACCGGATGGGCCAGCGGGCTCGCGTCCTCGCGGAACTGCGCGGTGCGCAGCGTCTCGACGTCGTCGATGCGCTTGTTGGCGCGGCTGCGCATGTCGGCGGTGAATTCCTGATCGCGGAAGACGGTGAGGCCTTCCTTCAAACTGAGCTGGAACCAGTCGCGGCAGGTGACGCGGTTGCCGCTCCAATTGTGGAAGTACTCGTGCCCGACAATGGACTCGATGAGGTAGTAGTCGAGATCGGTGGCCGTGTCGGAGTCGGCGAGGATATAGCGGTCGTTGAAGATATTGAGGCCCTTGTTCTCCATCGCGCCCATGTTGAAGTCGCTGACGGCGACGATATTGAACACGTCGAGATCATATTCGCGCCCGAAGGCGACTTCGTCCCACTTCATGGAGCGAACGAGGGATTCCATCGCGTATTTGGCGCGCGCGGCCTTGCCGTGTTCGACGTAAATGCGCAAGCGAACCTTGCGGTTCGACGCGGTGGTGAACCGATCCTCGATGTGCGTGAGATCGCCGGCGACGAGGGCGAAGAGGTAGCAGGGTTTCGGATGCGGATCGTCCCACACGGCGTAGTGCCGGCCGTCGGCGAGATCGCCGGTTTCGACCGGATTGCCGTTCGCGAGCAGCACCGGGCATTCTTTTTTCGGGGCGCGGAGGGTGGTGCGGAACGTCGCCATGACGTCCGGGCGATCGAGGAAATAGGTGATGTGGCGGAAGCCCTCGGCTTCGCACTGGGTGCAGAAGACGCCTTGCGAACGGTAAAGGCCTTCGAGGGCCTTGTTCGCCTCCGGATCGATCTCGACTTCGGTTTCCAGGACGAACGTTGCCGGCGGCGCGAGCAGGGTCAGCCCATTTTCCGCGAGGCGATAGGCGGACGGGACGAGGGGTTGGCCGTCGACCGAGATTTTAAGAAGTTTGAGGCCCTCGCCATTCAGCTCCAGCGGCTGCGGCGATGCCGCGCGGCGTTCGATCGCAAGACGCGAGGTGACCCGCGTGGCGCAAGGCAAGAGGTCGAACGTGAGATCGACGGTCAGGATCCCATAAGGGGGCGGGGTGTAATCGGCCCGCCGGATGGTCTTGATTGCCGAAGAATCGTCAGGGGTCATGCGGTCCTCAACTTGCCTCTTTAGGGGTCTCTTAACCTCGTTTGTCCTAATCTAAACTCGGCGAATTG
>JAYRTJ010000111.1:0-11389 GCA_041919675.1 Rhodospirillaceae bacterium
GGAGCTGCGCGCGGAATCGAGCAACGATCCCTTGACCTTCTGGCGCGAAGCCGGCCGCCGGCTCGACTGGATCACGCCCTACTCCAAGCTCAAAGATGTGTCCTTCGACGAGAAGGACTTGCACATCCGCTGGTATTACGACGGGGCCCTGAACGCGAGCTACAACTGCCTCGACCGTCACCTGGCCCAACGCGGCAATCAGATCGCGATCATCTGGGAAGGCGACGATCCGAAAGATTCCAAGAACATCACTTATAACGAGCTGCACGAAGCGGTCTGCCGCCTCGCCAACGTCCTGAAGTCGCACAATGTGACCAAGGGCGACCGCGTGTGCATCTATATGCCGATGATCATCGAGGCGACGGTGGCGATGCTCGCCTGCGCGCGCATCGGCGCGATCCACTCCGTGGTGTTCGGCGGCTTCTCCCCCAAATCCCTGTCCGAGCGCATCAACGACAGCGATGCCAAATTGGTCATTACCGCCGACGAAGGCCGCCGCGGCGGCAAGCTCGTACCGCTCAAATTGAACGTCGACGAAGCGCTAAAGACAGCGCCTTCGGTGCGCAACGTGATTGTTGTGAAGCATACCGGCAACCAGGTGCCGATGAGCTCGCCGCGCGACGTCTGGTATCACGCGGCGACCGAGAAGGCGCGTCCACGCTGCGACGTGGTGGAGATGAACGCCGAGGATCCCCTGTTCATCCTCTACACCTCGGGTTCGACCGGAAAGCCCAAGGGCGTCTTGCACACCACGGGCGGCTACCTCGTCTATGTGTCGATGACGTTCGAATACATTTTCGACTACAAGCCGGGCGAAGTTTACTGGTGCACCGCCGACGTGGGCTGGGTCACGGGCCACAGCTATATCGTCTACGGTCCGCTCGCCAACGGCGCGACCACGCTGATGTTCGAAGGTGTGCCCAACTATCCCGATACGTCGCGCTTCTGGCAGGTGATCGACAAACACGGTGTGAACATCTTCTACACCGCGCCGACGGCCTTGCGCGCGCTAATGAAGGACGGCGAGGCGCCGGTGAAGCGCACCTCGCGGGCGACCTTGCGTCTGCTCGGATCCGTGGGTGAGCCGATCAATCCGGAAGCCTGGCTCTGGTATCACCGCGTTGTCGGCGACAATCGCTGTCCGATCATCGACACCTGGTGGCAGACCGAAACCGGCGGGATTCTCATTTCACCGTTCCCGGGCGCGACCAAGCTGAAACCCGGCTCGGGCACGGTGCCTTTCTTCGGGATCGAACCTTGCCTCATGGACGCCAACGGCGTGGAGATCGAAGGCGCGGGCGTTGGGAATCTGTGTCTCAAGACCTCGTGGCCGGGCCAGATGCGCACGGTCTACGGCGACCATCAGCGCTTCATCGACACCTACTTCAAGGCCTATCCCGGCAAGTATTTCACCGGCGACGGCTGTCGCCGCGACAAGGATGGGTATTATTGGATCACGGGGCGCGTGGATGACGTGATCAATGTCTCCGGTCACCGCCTCGGCACCGCTGAAGTCGAAAGCGCGCTCGTGGGTCACACCTCCGTCGCCGAAGCCGCGGTCGTCGGCTATCCGCACGACATCAAAGGCCAGGGCATTTATGCGTACGTCACCTTGAAAGCGGGTGTCGAGCCGACGGACGATCTTAAGAAGGAACTCGCAGCCTGGGTCTCCAAGGAGATCAGCCCCATCGCGAAACCGGACGCGCTGCAATGGGCGCCGGGTTTGCCGAAGACGCGCTCGGGCAAAATCATGCGCCGGATTTTGAGAAAGATCGCCGAGAACGAAACCGGCAATCTGGGCGATACCTCCACCCTCGCCGATCCGGCGGTGGTGGACGATCTCGTCAAAAACCGCGTTTCGACTTGAGGGGTTTCGGCGCGGTCTTATCGCCGACAAGCCGGCCGGGGCACGCCAGCAGGCGCGGCCCGACGTCGCTCATCAGCCAGCGCCCGGCGCGGCCCGGCGGATGCTTGGTGCTGTACACGACGGCGATGGGCAGTTGCAGGTTCTCATAATCGGCGAGCGGAAGATGCACGAGGCGGCCGGCCGCGATGTGTTCCTCCACCATGTGCAGCGGCATGTTGCACCAGCCGAATCCTGCCAGGAGATAATCGAGACGCGTCGCGAGATCGGCGAAGCGCCACACCCGATGACTGATCACGCCGCCTGAGAAGCCGGCGGTGATCTGGGTGCGGTCGGTAAGCACCAGCTGTACTTGCGCTTCCAGCGCCTCCTTTGAAATCGGCCCCTTCTCTTTCGCGAGCAGATGATCCGGCGCGGCGACGGGGACCAGCGTGATCGGCGGAAGCTCGTCCACCGTCAGGCCCGGCAATGCGCGGCCGACGGGGGTGAAGATTCCGAGGCGCGCCGCGCCGTCCCGCAAGCGTTGCTCCGCGCCGCCGAGCGCTTCGGTGAACAGCGTCACCGGCAAGCACGGGAACAGGCCCGCGAGCGCTTTCAGGCTCTCGCGCACAAGGCCGCCGGGAAACATCGGGTCGACCGCGATGGTGAGTTCGGGCTCGATGTCCGAGGCGATCTGCTCGGCGCGCGCCCGCAGGGCCTCGGCGCCGTCCACCAGGCGCCGCGCGTCGCCGAGGATCACTTTGCCCGCGTCCGTCAGCACCGGCGTTTTGCCGTCGCGTGCGAACAGCGTGACGCCGAGGGTGCTTTCGAGGGCCTGGATGGTTTGGCTGACACCCGACTGCACGCGGGTCAGCCGCCGCCCGGCGGCGGAAAAGCTGCCGGTTTCGGCCACGGCGATGAGGGTACGGAGCTGGTCGAGGGTCAGGCGGTCGAGCATTTATCCATCATAAATTATGATGAATATGATCACAAGTTGGCCGATTTTAATGATAAATGAGACAGCGCATGTTTTCCCTCGGACGCGCAAAGGCGCGATTTCAAATTCCAGGAGGGTCCACATGACCACCACACGCACCGCCAACCTTCTCTTTGTCAGCTCCAGCCTGTTCAACGGCCAGTCCAAGTCCCGCGAAATCGCCGGCGAATTCATTGCCGGCTGGAGGCGCAATCACCCCGGCGGCCGGGTGGTCGAGCGCGCCCTCGCGCCCTCGAACATGCCGCATCTGTCCGGCGCGACCCTCGCCGCCCTCGGCAAGGCCCCGGACATTCGTACACAGGATGAACAAGCCGCCGTTGCTTTTGCGGACTCGCTGATCGCCGAAGCGGAAGCGGCCGATACCATCGTCATCGCCGCGCCCATGTACAACTTCACCATTCCGACGACGCTGAAGGCCTGGATCGATCATATCGCCCGCGCGGGCCGCACCTTCCGTTACACCGCGCAAGGTCCCGAAGGTCTTTTGAAGAATAAGAAGGTCGTGGTGGTGGTCAGCCGCGGCGGGTTTTACACGGGCAATGCATCGGCCGCGGCGATGGATCATCAGGCGCCGTACCTTCGGACGGTTCTCGGTTTCCTCGGTCTGACCGACGTGTCCTTCGTCGAGGTCGAAGGTCAGGCCATTGGTCCCGACATCGCCGCGAAAGGCTTGGATGCGGCGCGGGCCGCCGCCGCCGTGCTCGCCGGTCTCCCGCCCGCGGGCCTCCCGCTCGCCGCCTAACGACGCTCTATTTCGTGGCCGGCGGAAATCCTTCGAGCAGGAATTTTCGCCGCGCCTCGAAGGCGGCGTAGTTGGGATCGTCGGGCGCGCCCTTGCCCACCCATACGATGGCCCCCGGCGCGTACGCGCCTTCATAGACCTCCAGCGGAACACCGGTCACGCGCGGCGCGGCGCCGCGCGAGGTCATGTCCTCCAAGACAGCGAACATCGCCGTCTGATCCATGCCCCACTGCAAGATGCCGCGCTTGCGTACCAGCGCCAGATAACCCGCCGTGAGGCGCAGATAGTCGCGTCCCGCTTGTGTAGATGCGATGCCAAGCACATTGGCGCAAATCTGATTCGAAGGCTCGACGCGTCCGGTTAGCAACGCAACACCCACGTCGGCGTCCTCGAACCAGTCGAACAACAGGTCCGGCGAACGGTTGAAGATCATGTCCGCGTCGAAGGCGCATAAAGGATGCGGCCATGTGTCGGCAAGCGCCGCAAGCCGGATGAACCGCACTGCATGATAGTAGCAAGCGGCGTCCTTGGTTCCAGCGAGGCCGCTGGTTTCCGTGCTGACGCTATACGATGTCCCTTCCAAGGCAGTGGAGAGGCGCATGCGAAAAACATCGCGGTCTTGCGGCGCAATGTCGAAGACATGCAGATGTAAATGTGTTCGCGGCGCATGAAGTGCGAAGGAGCGTGCAAAGGCGCGGCCGTACTTCTCGAAGTAGATCGCATCGCACGCCATGAACACCCACGGTCCCTGCGGCGCGCGGTCGACCAGCATCTCCATCGCCGGCAGATTCTCACCTAACCGGTGGGACGCGGCGGCGGCATCGGCAAGGAATGTTTTGCCGAAGTGTGCGCAAGCCGCGAGGTCTATACGCTGGGCACGGACGCGTTCGAGATAAGGCTCCGCATCGCGTGATCGTCCCTCGGCAATGCGCACCATGGCCATCATCTGAAGGGCGTCGACAGAGTCGGGCGCGGCCGCGAGCCATTGCGCGGCGGCGTCTCGCCAGGCTTGAAAATCGGCGCCCGACAATGCGAAGTGAAGGTCGCTGGGATCACGCCCATCCGGCGGCAGGCCGCGCGCGGCGCGAAGCGCCTTTTCCTGATACGGCAGCATCACATAGAGCGCGAGGCAGGCGAGGTGCGGCGCGCCGCGGTGGCGTTCGGCGAAGGCGCGCAGCAGGCGGATTGCCTTCGGCCGGTCGTAAATCGCTTCGCAATAACCCTGGCGCCGCACAAGATCGACATCATCGGGCGCGAGGGTGGCCGCAATCTCGAAACAGCGCGCGGCGGCTTTGTATAAGGCCACGCTCGTGAACTGATCGCCGGCGCGGACCAGGCGCGGCAGGTGTTTGCCTTTCACATGCTGAAGCCGGTCCGCCCACACTAGCGCGCCCGCGCCGTCAAGACGCAAGGCGGCGATCTCGCACCCGAGATAGGCGGTTTCGGTCAAAGGTGAAATCGCGAAGGACCGGCGCGCCATGTCCGCGGCGTCATCGTAGCGCCCAAGCGCACGCAGGACGGCGGTGAGATAGAAGCTGGCTTCGGCGGCGGGCTCGCCGGCCTTCAAGGCTTCGCGCAGCGCGGCTTCGGCGCCCGGGAGATTCTTGGCGCCGAGCGCGGCGATGCCGCGGTCGAGCGCAGCGCGGGACGGTGAAGCGGTCATGACGACCGCAAGCTTTAGATTTAAGCCCGGTGCGTGGCAAGCAGCGACAGCACGTGGCTGCGCTGCATCTCGACCACCTTGGCGCTGCTTTCAAGATCGAGTTCGGCGAAGACTTGCAGCGCCTGATCGAAAGCTTCCAGGGCCTGCTGCAGGTACGCCGCGTCCTTGGCCGCCGCGCCCTTTTCTTTAAGCGCCGCGCCGATATTGGCCAGCGTCGCCGCCCACACGGCGGGCGCCTGCGCGCGGCTCCGGGCTTGGGCGATCTTGGTGAACACCGCGACCGCCTTGTCGAACAAGGGCGGCTGTTGGGTCAGGCGGCCCATGGTGATGAGCAGGCCGCCGAGGGAGTTCTGGATATCGGCCCAGCGCTCGGGCGCTTCGGTGATGGTCCAGATGTTGGTCGCGGCGGTGAAGGCGTCCGCGGCCTCCTTCAGATGAATCGCTTCGCCGGAGGCTTGCGCGAGGCCATGCAAAGCCAGCCCCAGGCGCGTATGCAGCGCGGCGTATTCGTCGGCGAACACTTCCTTGCGCACCATGCCGAGCGCGGCGCGATAGTATTCGACGGTCTTGTTCGAGAAGCGCGATTGCGCCGTGAGGTCGGCGATCAAAGACAATGCGTCGGCGATATGGCTGCCGACCATCGCGCGTTCATGCAGCGGGAAGGCGTCCTCGCCGAGGATCAGCGCGCCCTGATACACGGCGACCGCGCGCTGAAGCATTTTATCGTTGCCGGTGCGTGCGCCCTCCAGCAGCAGAAGCGCCGCGTAGCAGGCTTGCGCCGTTGCGCACTCGGCAACGGTACCGGCCATGTCCCCTTCGGCGAAGCGCGTGGCGGCGCGCAGGACCGGGCGGAACAGGGCGGCGCGGGCGCGAAGGCCGTCGGCGCTTTCAACGCTGACGGCGGCAAGGGCGGCGCCGAACACCAGATTGCCGGTCGCGTCATCGAACAGCGCCGGCACTTCCAGACGCTCGAGCGCCGAGAAGCTCGCGCTTTGCGGATGGATCGGCGTGGACAGCGACAGGAAGCGCAGGCGCCATGACGCGCGTTGCGGTCCATTGGACAGCTTCGCGGGAACGCTTTCGCCCCAGATCAGAAGATCCGCGCGCTCGCGCTTCAGCCAGCGGCGGCCCAAGTCGACGGCCATGGACACGAACAGCGGCGCGCCGTGATCGGCGCCCGGCGCCGTGAGAGCCCGGTCGGCGACTTGAATGACAACGCCGGTATGTCCGGAGAGACGGTCGCGGATATGGCGTGCGGCCAGGCCTTGCAGGTCGCCCGCCAGCGGGCTGATGAGAATGCGAAGCGGTTCAATACCGAGGGCGTCCTCGCCCTCTTCGCGCGTGAAGGTCTCGCGCTCCGCCGGCGACTCGCGCCGGCGCCGAAATAAATCTAAAAAACCGAACGGCACACCAACCCCCATCGCCCGGCGTGATCCTACACGGGCACAAGGACCCAAGCCGGAATCAACCAGTTAGCAGTGCGAACTTAAAAATATATTGAGGGACTCGGTGAAACCGCGCGTTGCGCGCGGTCAAATGTAACGATTAAAAATCGAGCTTTTAAAAATCCGGCCTTTTAAAAATCCCGCCTTTTAAAAGTCCGAGCAGCGGCCCTTCTTTTCCCAGTCGCCGTAACGCGTGGGCTCAAGGCCTTTGGGCCCCCCCTTTTCAGGCGGAAAAGTCAGCGCGGCGCGCGCGCCGGGTTTCCCAGAGTGTTGCGCGGCCTGTTTCGGCTTCAGCGCGGCGGCCTCTGGAGAGAGGCCAAGCGGCGGCGGCGTTACCGAATTGTCCTTTGGGGCGGTCATGGGCGCACCCTATAGAAAAACCGCGCCACTTGCACGCGGGGTCTGGCGTACATACTTCAGACGGAAGACTTTTTAGGAGATTGCACACGATGAACACGATGCGGGCCGGGCTTCTTCTCGCCGCCCTCACCGGTCTTTTCCTCGCCGCCGGTTATCTGATCGGGGCTGAGCAAGGCATGATCATCGCCTTCGTGATGGCGCTCGGCATGAACGCCTTCGCCTACTGGAATTCCGACAAGATGGTTCTGCGCATGTACGGCGCCAAGCAGGTGGACCGTGCCGGCGCGCCGCGTTTTTATGCCCTGATCGAGGATCTCGCGCGCCGGGCGAACATGCCCATGCCGAAGGTCTACATCATGGAGAATTCGCAGCCCAACGCCTTCGCGACCGGCCGCAACCCGGAGAACGCGGCAGTCGCGGCGACCACGGGCCTGCTTGAGATGCTCGATGAACGCGAGATCCGCGGCGTCATGGCGCACGAGCTCGCGCACGTCCTCAACCGGGACACTTTAGTCATGACGATCACGGCGACCCTCGCCGGCGCCATCGGCATGCTGGCGAATTTCGCGTTCCTGTTCCGCGGCGGCAATAACGACAACCGGGGCGGCATGGGCGCCATTGGAACCATCGCTGTGATGATCCTCGCGCCGCTGGCCGCGATGCTGGTGCAGTTCGCTATTTCGCGCACTCGCGAATATGGCGCGGACGCCGGCGGCGCGGCCATCAGCGGCGATCCGCTCGCGCTGGCATCGGCTTTGTCCAAGTTGGAGCGCGGCGCGCGCCACATCCCCAATGAAAACGCCGAAGCCAATCCGGCCACGGCGCATCTGTTCATCGTGAATCCCTTGAGCGGGCGCGGCGCGGACAATCTCTTCTCCACGCATCCTTCGACCGCCAACCGCGTCAAGAAACTGCAGGAACTGGCCGGTTCGTCGGGCGGCTGGGATCCGGCCGCCCAGGTGACGTCCGCGCCGCCGCCGCCGCGCCGCCCTGGGCCTTGGGGCTAGATCGCCGCATTGACTTTGCGGGCCCAATGTTCTCCATGGGCGCATGAATCAACTCCCCGCTGATATCGGCGCGCGCAAAGCCGCGCTGGCGCTGCTCGACGGCGCGTTGCGCAAGCACCGCAGCATCGACGATGGCTTCGAGGCCCACACCGCCCGGCTCGAGCCGCGTGACCGCGCCTTTGCGCGTCTCCTCGTCGCAACCACCTTGCGCCGCCTAGGCCAGATCGACGCCGTGCTGAAGGCGTTCATCAGCAAGAAGCCCGCCGATCCCGTCACGGACATCATGCGCCTCGGCGCCGCGCAATTGCTGTTCCTCGGCACGCCGCCTCATGCGGCCGTGGCCACCAGTGTCGCCGCCGCCAAGCAAGGCTACGGTCCGGCGTCGGGTTTCGTGAACGCGGTGCTGCGCCGCGTGTCCGAGAAGGGCGCGGCGCTCGTGGCGGCCCAGGATGCGGCGCGTCTCGATACGCCGGCTTTCCTTTGGAAAAGCTGGGAAGGCGCTTATGGCGCAGACGCGGCGCGCGCGATTTCCGAGGCTCATCTCAAGGAACCGCCGCTCGATCTGTCGGTGAAGGATGCGGGCGCCCTGCAACAGTGGGCCGCCGATCTCGGCGCGGACGTTCTGTCCACGGGCAGCCTGCGCCTCACCGATGCGGGCCGCGTGCAGGATTTGAAGGGCTTCAATGACGGCGCCTGGTGGGTGCAGGACGCGGCGGCCGCGCTGCCGGCAAAGGTGCTGATGCATGTACTGGGCAAAGGCGCGCATGAGATCATCGACCTTTGCGCCGCGCCCGGCGGCAAAACCGCGCAGCTCGCCGCCGCCGGTCATAAGGTGACGGCCGTCGATATCGCCGGTGTGCGCCTCGCCTTGCTGCGTGAGAATCTCACCCGCCTCAAACTCAGCGCCGATGTGGTGGAGGCCGACGCGCTCACCTGGCGCCCGGCGAAGCTCGCCGATGCCGTGCTGCTCGATGCGCCGTGCACGGCCACGGGCACCATCCGCCGCCATCCCGATCTGCCGGTGCTGAAGACCGCGCTCGATCCCAAAGCGCTCGCGGCCACGCAGACGAAACTCCTGAACGCGGCGGCGGCAATGATCCGGCCGGGCGGCTACATCCTCTACAGTGTCTGCTCGCTGCAGCCCGAGGAGCGGCGCGCGGTGGTCGAGGCGGTCTGCGCCGCCGACGCGGCGCTCACCCGCCTGCCCCTGCCCAAGGACGCCGCCGGCGACGGGGCGTTCATCGACGCTGCCGGCGATCTCGTCACCCTGCCGGCCCATTGGCCGGAGCGGGGCGGTCTGGACGGATTTTACGGGGCCTTGCTGCAAAAATGCCCGTAAATACGACCTAAAAATTATATCTGATATAATTTCACGTCGTTGGACGGGCCTCAGCGAAGCGCTTGCAAATCATTCGCAATGACAGTACATTTTTCCCTGCGAGTGATTCGCAATGTTATTTGGGAGCGCCGCGCTGGCATGTACGTCTGCATCTGTAACGCCCTCACGGACCAACAAATCGTCACCGCGACCGAACAGGGCGCCCGCACCGTCGCGGACGCTTACCGGATTTTTGGCGTCGAGATTAACTGCGGCCACTGCACGTGCATGGCCCAGGACTTGATCGACGACGTCGCCCGCCCGGCCATGCTGCAGGCCGCCGAATAACGCCGCCCTTCTCTTCTAGTCCTTATCTTCCGGCGCGCACTGAAGCTGCACGTAGTTCTGCAGGCCCATGCGTTCGATCATGTCGAGCTGCGTCTCCAGCCAATCCACATGCTCCTCCTCCGATTCGAGGATGTTCTCGAACAGTTCGCGGCTGATGTAGTCGGCCACCTTCTCGCAGTGCGCGATGGCGTCCTTCAGGACGGGAAGGCCGGCATTCTCAAGGCCGAGATCCGACTTCGCGATCTCCACCACGTCCTGACCGATCATCAGCTTGCCCAGATCCTGCAGATTCGGAAGACCTTCCAGAAACAAGATGCGTTGCGTCAGCTTGTCCGCATGCTTCATCTCGTCGACGGACTCTTCGTACTCCTTCGCCGCGAGGCGGTTCATGCCCCATTGCTTCAGGATGCGAGAATGCAGGAAATATTGATTGATCGCCGTCAGTTCGTTCTTCAGCACTGCGTTCAAAAACGCGATGACTTGTTTGTCGCCCTTCATGTGACTTCTCCTTGCAGACCGCTGGGCTTGTTATCGGCGAAACATCACACCGCGGTCAACGCCGCGCTGGCATTTTTGTGCGCGTTCGGAACGCTTCGCATTCCCAAAGCGAATGCGTCTTAACTTCCCAAATCCTGTCCGTACAGATGCAGCTGTTTTCCGCCCCGTATCCACGCGCCCACGCGCTTCGAGCCGATACGCTCCACCACCGCAATGGAGCGCCAGTTCTCGGGGTGGATCACGTGTATGACCTTCGGCCATTTCAACGTATCGCGGGCATATTCGAGAGCCATGCGCGCGGCTTCCGTCGCGAACCCTCGGCCCCAGAACTCCTTGGCGATGGTCCAGCCGATCTCCTTGTCCGGCCAGGTCTCGGGGAAATAGGGCCCGGCGTAACCGGCGAAACGGCCGCTGGCTTTCTCCTCCACCGCCCACATACCGTAGCCGCGCAAAGCCCAGTGGCCCATGAGATTGGTCATGGTGCGCCAGGCGTGTTCGCGGTCCTTGGGTAATCCATCGGGGGTGATGAAGCGCGAGACCTCGGGGTCTTCGGCGATCTTCGCCATGGTCTCGATATCGCCTTCCACGAATTCCCGAAGACGCAGCCGCGCCGTTTCGACCCGCGGAATGCGCAAGGTGATCACGGCTTGCGCGCCCGCACAAACAGATAGTCGCCGCGGGTGTGGCGATTGAGGAGGAACAGCATGTAGAGCCCATGACAGATCAGGCGGCGCACAAGGCCGAACTTTCCCGTGGTGCCCTTGCTGCCGGTCATGTCGAGAAAGTCGCGGTATAGCGGCGCGTAGAACGGAAAGCCCCAGGCGATGACGCGGTCGATGACCAGGCCCGCGCGGCGCATCTTTTCTTCCAGCTCGCCGGGGATGTAGTTGCGCACATGACCGACATCTTTTTCGAAGTTGCGCATGCGCCCCTGCAAGGTCGCCACAACAACATGTCCGCCGGCATTGGTCATCGCCGCCATATTGTTGAGCGCGCTTTGATCGTCGTCGATATGCTCGACCACGTCGGCGCAGACGACGAGATCGAAACGCGCGGGCAGGCGGTCTTTCACCACGTCCAGCACCGCGAACTCGGCTTGCGGCATTTGCTTACGGGCCAGTTCGACGGCGGTGGCCGCGAGATCGGTGCCCGTCATCTTGGCGTTCGG
>JAYRTJ010000112.1:0-11205 GCA_041919675.1 Rhodospirillaceae bacterium
CATGACACGCAACTTCGCTATCGCCGCGGGCGCAATGACGGCCTGCCTGTTCACGGCCGGCGCGCAGGCGCAAACCGTCACATTGACGGACGGTTCCACCGCGACATTCGCGCAAAACACCTTGGGCCTGGGCGCATCGGGTTCCGTCAGCGGCACCCTGACGCAAGGCGGCGTGAATAGCACTTTCTCTTGCACCTATGACACCGTGCGCGGCCAGATCGGCGGCTCGCCCGCCTGCGGCCGGATCCTGGGCGGGGCGGTGACCGGCGGCCTCGATGTCGCGGTGCTGGAGCGCAACATCGTCTCGGCCAACATCAGTGTGTCTTCGGCGGGCCAAGCCGCCGCCAACGCACGCCTGCTGGACGATCTCGCCACACGCCGTATCGGCATCGACACGGCCGTGGCCGTGCAGGCCGAGCTCCAAGCCGCCGGCCGCGACGATGCTTCGAACGTCTTCGGCGCGCCGACGTACGGGGCATGGGCCTCGGCGGGCGGAAACTTTTTCAACGACGATCGCCTGGGCCTCGAACGCGACGGACACAACAACGTCTTCACGGTCGGGGTCGATCATCGCGTCGAAAACTGGATGGTCGGACTCTACGGCGGCTATCTGGAAACCAAGGCCGATCTCATGAGCCTCGGCGGCGACCTCAGCTCCGACGGCTGGCTCGCAGGCGCCTACGTCACCCGCGTGATCGATGATGTCTTCTCGATCACCGGCGCGGGATCCTATGCCGACAGCGAATCGCACCTCTCGCGCACCTCGGCCGGTGCGCGCGTGACGGGCGCCTTCGATCACATGGAATGGTCCGCTTCGCTCGACGGCAATGCATTCTGGCTGATCGCGCCGCGCTTCGGCCTGACCGGAACGGCGGGGGTGAGCTACAACTATTGGCGCGACAAGGCCTACACCGACAGCGCCGGCTTCACCTACGCCGAGACCAAGGGTGAGAACGCATGGGGCAAACTGGCGGGCACCGCGACGTTCTTCACCGGTATCCTGCGCCCCTATGCAAACGTGACCTATAACCGCCTGTTCACCGATCCCGACTTCTACACAAAGAAGGACCGCGTGACGATTGGCGGCGGCCTCGCGATGGGGCAAGGCCGCCTCAACGGCGTGATCGAAGTGAACACGCTGCTGCTCAACGACAACCAGCGCGATACGACGGTCGGCTTACACCTGCGCCTGACCGTGTAGCTGAGCGCCGGTCAGAGGTGAGCGTTCTCCCGCGCCGAAACGCGGGAGAACGATCTTTTTTCCTTTCCACTTTTCGCGCAAAGCCGCGGCCGAAGCGCTCGCACGAGAGCGCCGCGCGTGGAACATACGCCTCGCAAGGAGAGAGCCATGATTTCGGTTCACATGATTTCGTCGATCAATGCTTACATCGGTGCGCCTCACGCGCATCGATGTAAGCATTGATGCAGCTCGCGAAGGGCTGACACGAAGCGTGCCACGGGGCGAGACCCTCCCCCCCTTTTTAAGCGGATCCTCCCTCCGCTTTTGGATTTCCCCCGTGGCATTCTCCTCCCGCTTATCGAAAGACGAAATACATGCCGCAGCCATTGCGCTATGTGATCGAACTCGGCGGCGTCGCCGCGGGCTTGGTCATCCAGGATAAAAACCGCTACCGCTTCTTTGCCTCCGACCGGAACTACGCGCCGTTGGAACGGCGCCTGTTCCGCTCGCCGGACCATGCCGAACAGGTGTGCCGCCGTCTCAGTCGGGCGGGGCGCGCTTCGCCGGGGCGCGCATAAATTAAGCGCATTTTTGTTTCTTTCTGCATTGATGCGCTTGACGGCATGGAAAGACCGCGATACAGACGCCTCATGACCAATTTCGGCACACGACTTCGACTTAGCATTACAGGCCCAGCGCTCTAAGAGCGCTGGGAAGAGTTCCCCTGTTTTCTTTGTCGTACGTCGTGGACGCCACGTGTCATGAAATCCCCCGCCGCCTGCAGCTCTCTTTCCACACAAGCCCGGACTTTGTCCGCGCTTGAGCTTGTGCGTCTTCCGGCGATTATTTCCGCGCTGCTTATCATTCGACTTAGGTCCAGCCGCCAGGCGTAACGGCACGTTGGCGGCTCATCTCAGCCGGACTCTGATTCCCTAGCTCAGACTTTCTTTTTTTAAAGGTGCGCCTTGCAGCCCTCTGCGTGGCGGCCAAGGAGCACGCATGCGCGCGAACCCTGCGACGAAGTATCAGGCTTTTGAACCGGTCGCCCTTCCCACGCGGCAATGGCCGGGCCGCGTCATCGCCAAACCGCCGGCCTGGTGCAGCGTGGATTTGCGCGACGGCAACCAGGCGCTCGCCGATCCCATGGGACTCGAACGCAAGCAAGTCATGTTCGATGCGCTGATCGCGGCCGGTTTCAAGGAAATCGAAGTGGGCTTTCCGGCGGCCTCCCAGACCGAATTCGATTTCATCCGGCATTTGATCGACAACAAGTTGATCCCTGACGATGTCGCGATCCAGGTGCTCACCCCGGCCCGCACACCGCACATCGAGCGTACGTTCGAAAGCCTGCAAGGCTGCCGGCGCGCCATCGTTCATCTGTACAACTCGACCTCGGCCTTGCAGCGCCGCGTGGTCTTCAAGTCCGACCGCAACGGCATCCGGACGCTGGCGGTGGACGCGGCCCGGCGCATCGCAAGCCTGGCCGCGAACAGCGATACGGACGTGAGGGTCGAATACACGCCCGAGAGCTTTTCCGGGACAGAGCTCGATTTCTCGCAAGAGATCTGCGAGGCCGTGATGGACGTTGTGCGCCCGACCCCGTCGCGCAAGATCATCTTCAATCTGCCCGCGACGGTGGAACTCGCCACTCCCAATGTCTACGCCGACCAGATCGAATGGTTTTCGCAAAACATCAACGGACGCGAGTCCGTCATCGTCTCGGTGCATCCGCATAACGACCGCGGCACGGCGGTGGCCGCCGCCGAACTGTCGCTGATGGCCGGTGCCGACCGCATCGAAGGCACGCTGTTCGGCAACGGCGAGCGGACCGGCAATGTCGATCTCGTCACCCTGGCGCTCAACATGTTCACCCAAGGCGTCGATCCGGGTCTCGACTTCTCCGACATCAAACGTTTCGTCGAGGTGGCGGAACACTGCACGAAGATCCCCGTGCACCCGCGCCATCCTTATGCGGGAGAACTGGTGTTCGCGGCCTTCTCGGGCTCGCACCAAGACGCCATCAAAAAAGGCTTGGCCGCACAGAGCGAGAGCAATTCCGGCTTATGGGAAGTGCCGTACCTGCCCATCGACCCCGCCGACGTCGGCCGGCGATATGAAGCCGTCATCCGCATCAACAGCCAATCGGGCAAGGGCGGCGTCGCTTTCGTGCTCGAACATGAATACGGCCTGGTCTTGCCGCCGGCCATGCAGGTCGAATTCGCCGCCGCCGTGCAGCATCATTCGGAAAAAGGAGCGGAACTTCATCCGGGCGATATCTGGCACTTGTTCGAGGCCGAATTCCTGCGCGCTGACGATGTGCTTCTCTTCCGCCAGTACACCTGCCGGCACCTCAGCCCGTTCAAAGTGTCGCTGAGCGCAACCATATCCATACGCGGCGCGATCCATGCCGTGGACGGCATCGGCACCGGTCCGGTCGAGGCCTACTGCAACGCCATCAAGACTATCGTCGATCTGAACTTCGATATTGTCGACCTGCAGCAGAAGTCGCGCGGTGGGGGCGCGGGAAGCGACGCGGCGACTTACGTGCGAATTCAAACCGCCGATACCCGGCGCTTCTACGGCGCCGGAATCCACGAAGACGTGCTGCTGGCCTCGCTGCACGCCGTCACCAGCGCGGTGAACCGCGCCTATCGCGCGCAGGCGGACCGTTAAAATGACCTACGCACGCACCCTCTACGACAAGATCTGGGACAGTCACACGGTCACGGCGGACCACGGCGGGCCGGTGCTTCTCTACATCGACTTGCATCTCGTGCATGAGGTCACCTCGCCCCAGGCCTTCGAAGGTTTGCGCACGGCCAAACGCAAGGTCCGGCGCCCGGACCTGACCTGGGCGGTGGCTGACCACAACGTGCCGACCACGGACGGCCGCGAGGCGCATGTGGCCGATCCGGAAAGCCGCGCGCAGTTGGCGGCGCTGGACGAAAATGCGCGCCGCTTCGGCCTGGGTTATTTTCCGCTGACCGACGAGCGCCATGGGATCGTGCATGTGATCGGCCCCGAACAGGGTCTGACCCAACCGGGCAAGACCATCGTCTGCGGCGATTCGCATACCTCGACCCACGGCGCGTTCGGCGCGCTGGCGTTCGGGATCGGCACGTCGGACGTCGAACATGTGCTCGCCACGCAAACTTTGCGGATGAAAAAGTCGCGCAACATGCGGGTGACGGTCGCGGGGAAGCTCGGCCCCGGCGTGACCGCCAAGGACCTCGCGCTGGTGGTGATCGGACGCATCGGCACCGCGGGCGGCACCGGCCATGTGATCGAATACCAGGGCGAAGCCGTGCGTGCGCTGTCGATGGAGGGGCGCATGACCCTTTGCAACATGACGATCGAAGCCGGCGCCCGCGCCGGTTTGGTGGCGCCGGACGACAAAACTTTCGCCTACATGCAAGGACGCCCACATGCGCAGCAGGGCGGGCGGTGGACGGAAGCCCTTGCCTATTGGCGCGGTCTCGTGTCCGATCCCGCTGCGCAGTTCGACTGCGAAGTCGTCATCGACGCGGCGAGCGTCGTACCGCACGTCACTTGGGGCACGAGTCCGGAAGATGTTGCCCCGATCACGGCGCGCGTCCCCGCGATAGACAAATTCGCCGACTCCGGCAAACGCACGCAGGTTGAACGCGCCCTCAGCTACATGGGGCTCGAGGCGGGCCAGGACCTCGACGGCCTCCGCATCGACAAGGTGTTCCTGGGCTCCTGCACCAACGGACGCATCGAGGACTTGCGCGCGGCGGCCGAGATCATGCGCGGGCGCACGGTGGCGCAAGGCGTGGTCATGCTGGTGGTGCCCGGCTCCGACGCCGTGCGCCGTCAGGCCGAGAGCGAGGGTCTGCACGATGTCTTCCGCGCCGCCGGCGCGCAATGGCGCAAGCCGGGCTGTTCCATGTGCCTCGCCATGAATCCCGATGTTCTCGGACCCGGCGAGCGCTGCGCCTCGACCTCCAACCGCAATTTCGAAGGCCGCCAGGGCCGCGACAGCCGCACGCATCTGGTTTCACCGGCGATGGCGGCGGCCGCGGCCGTCACCGGCCACCTCACCGATGTCCGCCGCCTCGCGGCGCAAGGAGACGCACGTTGACCCCGTTCAACACCTTGACAGGACCCGCGGCGCCCTTGCCGCTGGCGAATGTCGATACCGACGCGATCATGCCGAAACAGTTCCTGAAAACCGTCAAACGCTCGGGGCTCGGCAAATTCGTTTTCTACGACATGCGCTTTCAGGCGGGCGGCGGCGAACGGCCGGACTTCGTCCTCAACCGCAAACCCTACCGCCACGCGACGACCCTGATCGCGGGCGCGAACTTCGGCTGCGGCTCCAGCCGCGAGCATGCGCCGTGGGGACTTGCCGACTTTGGCATCCGCTGCGTCATCGCGCCGAGCTTCGCCGACATCTTCGCGTCGAACTGCGTAAAAAACGGCATCCTCTGCATCGCCTTGCCGGCGAACGAGGTCGAGGCCTTGGCCGCCCTTGCCGCCAATCCCGCGACCAGCGAGATGACGATCGATCTACCCTTACAACTGATCATCGCGGCCGATGGCCGCGGGCGCCGGTTCGAGATCGAGCCCGAGCGTAAAAACCTCCTTGTCGCCGGCCTCGATGAGATCGGCGTCACCCTTCAGCAGGAAAGCGATATCGCCCGGTTCGAACTGGCGCGCGTCTGGCGCGAACCTTGGCGCAACACGGAGGACTCCCATCCATGACTAAGAATGTCCTCTTTCTGCCCGGCGACGGCATCGGCCCGGAGGTCGCGTCCGCCGCGCGCAGGGTGCTGAACTGGTTCAGCGCCCATGAGAACTTCGCGGTGAATGTCACCACAGGGCTGATCGGCGGCGCGGCCATCGATGTCGCCGGCGTACCGCTGGCGCCGGCAACCATCGCGGCGGCCTGCGCCGCGGACGCCGTGCTGCTCGGCGCCGTCGGCGGGCCGAAGTGGGCGAACCAACCGTTCAATCTGCGGCCCGAAGCCGGATTGTTGGAACTGCGCGGCGCGATGCAGGTGTTCGCCAACCTAAGGCCCGCCGTTCTTTTCCCGAGCCTCGGCGAAGCTTCAACCTTGAAGCCCGAAGTGGTCACGGGGTTGAACCTGATGATCGTGCGCGAGTTGACGGGGGGCGTGTACTTCGGCGAACCGCGCGGCGTCACCGAGCTTCCGGGCGGCAAGCGCCGCGGGGTCAATACGCACAGCTACACCTGCGATGAGATCCGGCGCGTGGCGCGCGTGGCCTTTGAACTCGCGCGTGAACGTAAGGGCGTTGTCTGTTCCGCCGACAAGGCGAATGTGATGGAAGCCGGTTTGCTGTGGCGCGAGGAAGTGCAGAAGCTGCGCGACGCCGAGTACAGCGACGTGAAGCTCTCGCACATGCTGGCGGACAACTGCGCCATGCAGCTGGTGCGCGCGCCGCTGCAGTTCGACGTGATCCTGACCGACAATCTGTTCGGGGACATCCTGTCCGATCAAGCCGCCATGCTGACGGGATCGCTGGGCATGTTGCCCTCGGCTTCGCTCGGCGCGCCGGGAAAGCCGGGGCTCTTCGAGCCGATCCATGGCTCGGCGCCGGACATCGCGGGGAAAAACGACGCCAATCCCTGCGGGATGATTCTCAGTCTTGCCCTCGCCTTCCGGCAC
The DNA here is from genome assembly GCA_041919675.1 of Rhodospirillaceae bacterium. GTDB lineage: Bacteria > Pseudomonadota > Alphaproteobacteria > Rhodospirillales > Rhodospirillaceae > SHVO01. The sequence goes on from JAYRTJ010000112.1 coordinate 6,832, forward strand.
GCGCTGGAGCGGCCCGATCTCGCCGCGCGCCTGGAGTCCGCCGTGTCGCGGGCTTTGCAAAGCGGCGCGCGCACCCGGGACATCGGGGGCGCCGCGTCAACCGTCGAACTGACCGACGCCGTGCTGTTTGCATTGGGCGAAAAGGTGGTTCATGCCGTCGTCTTATAATTTTATTACTTATAATTATAATTTATGTTCGTTTATTACAAATTTATCCGTGTTTTTTTCCTTAAATTGTTGACCCGTCCCAGACCCATGAATAGGTTCCGCCCCCTTAACCGCCCGGCCGAGTGTTTTTCATGAGCAAACAGAAGTTTTCCGGCGCCCACCTTGTGTTGAAGGCCCTTGAGGATCAGGGCGTCGACGTCCTGTTCGGCTATCCGGGCGGGGCCGTGCTGCCGCTGTATGACGAGCTGTTCAAACAGAACCGCATTCGTCACGTCCTGGTGCGTCACGAGCAGGCGGCCGTGCATGCGGCCGAAGGTTATGCGCGTTCGACCGGAAAGGTGGGCTGCGTGCTCGTGACCTCGGGCCCCGGCGCGACCAACGCCGTGACGGGCCTCACCGACGCGCTGATGGATTCCATCCCCATCGTGTGTTTCACCGGCCAGGTGCCGACGAGCCTCATCGGCAGCGACGCCTTCCAGGAAGCCGACACCATCGGCATCACGCGCGCCTGCACCAAACATAATTACCTGGTGAAGGACGTGCGCGATTTGCCGCGCGTCATACACGAGGCCTTCTATGTGGCGCGGTCGGGCCGCCCGGGCCCGGTGGTGATCGACATCCCGAAGGACGTGGCGCTGGCGCTGGGATCGTACACCGCGCCGCCGCGCGATATCCCGAGCGAACAACACAAGACCTATCGTCCGCGGACCGTGCCGGACATGGCCGCCGTGAGAATGGCCGTGGACCTGATGGCGGACGCCGAACGTCCGCTGTTCTACACCGGCGGCGGCGTGATCAACGCCGGCCCGGAAGCTTCGGAACTGCTGCGCGCGCTGGTGGAACTGACGGGCTTTCCCATCACCTCGACCCTCATGGGCCTCGGCGCCTATCCCGCCGCGGGCCGCGCCTGGCTGGGCATGGTGGGCATGCATGGGCTTTATGAAGCCAATCTCGCGATGCACGACTGCGACGTGATGATCAACATCGGTGCGCGCTTCGACGACCGCGTGACGGGCCGCCTGGACGCCTTCTCGCCCGGCTCGCAGAAGATCCACGTCGATATCGATCCCTCGCAGATCAACAAGAACGTGCTCGTGGACGTGCCGGTGGTGGGCGACTGCGCCGAGACCCTGCGCCTGATGATCAGGGAATGGAACAGCCGCCCGCGCCGCCGGGATACCGGCGCGCTGAAGGCCTGGTGGGCCAAGATCGAGGAATGGCGCGAACGCGATTGCCTCAGCTTCGAGCAGCGCGGCGGCGCCATCAAACCGCAGCACGCCGTGCAGCGCCTGTACGAGCTGACCAAGACGTCCAACACCATTGTCACAACTGAAGTGGGCCAGCACCAGATGTGGGCGGCGCAGTTCTACCGTTTCCAGGAACCGAACCGCTGGTTGACGTCGGGCGGTCTCGGGACCATGGGTTACGGGCTGCCGGCGGCGATCGGCGCGCAGATCGCACATCCGGATGCGCTGGTGATCGATATCGCCGGCGAAGCCTCGATCCTCATGAACATCCAGGAACTCTCCACCGCCGTGCAGCACCGCGCGCCGGTGAAGGTGTTCATCCTGAACAACCAATACATGGGCATGGTGCGCCAGTGGCAGGAGCTGATGCACGGCGGGCGCTATGCGCACAGCTATAGCGAGGCCCTGCCCGACTTCGTGAGGCTGGCCGAGGCTTTCGGATGGACGGGGCTGCGCGTCAGCGATCCCGCGAAGCTGGACGAGACCATCGGGAAAATGATGGCGGCCGACGGGCCGGTGATCGTCGATGTCCATGTGGACCCGAACGAGAACTGTTTCCCGATGATCCCGTCCGGCAAGCCGCACAACGAGATGATGCTGAGTGCGACGGACCAAGGTTTCGCGAACGTGACGGCCGAAGGCCGCGCCCTGGTCTAAGGCGGAATTCCCATGCGAAAAAATAGAACGCGCGCGCGTAAACCCGCCGCCACGCCCCGTCCGCCGCAGATGCAGGCCGAAATTCCGCCGGCCGCGGCCCCGCCGCGCCTGGTCGCGTCCGACGTGCACCGCCATGTGATCTCGGTGCTGGTGGACAACGAGGCCGGCGTGCTGGCGCGGGTGATCGGGATGGTCGCGGCGCGCGGGTACAACATCGAAAGCCTGACGGTGGCCGAGGTCGATCCCGCCCGGAACCTGTCGCGCATCAATATCCTGACGGCGGGCACGCGCCGGATCATCGAGCAGATCAAAGCCCAGCTGGGCCGCCTGATCCCCGTGCACGAAGTGCGTGACCTGACCGAAGAAGGGCCGTCGGTGGCGCGCGAACTCGCGCTCGTGAAGGTGGTCGGGACGGGCGAGAAGCGCAACGAGGCGCTTCGCATTGGAGATATCTTCCGCTCCAACGTCGTGGATTCGACCGTCGAATCCTTTGTGTTCGAGATCGTCGGCAACAGCCAGAAGATCGACGCCTTCATCGACCTGATGCGCCCTCTGGGCCTTGTTGAAATTTCACGTACCGGAATCGCCGCCATCGCGCGCGGCACGGGCGGGCTTCGCCCGCACGCTTAACTCACGCTTCACGAAAGAACGAGGATACCATGCAAGTCTATTACGACCGCGACGCCGACACGAACCTGGTGAAGGAAAAGCGCGTTGCCGTCATCGGCTACGGCAGCCAGGGCCACGCCCATGCGCTGAACCTGCGTGAATCGGGCGTCAAGAACGTCGCGGTCGCGCTGAAAGAAGGCTCGTCCACGCGCGCGAAAGCCGCGCAGGAAAATTTCACCATCATGACGCCGGCGGACGCCGCGAAGTGGGCCGACATCGCGATGTTCCTGACCCCGGACGAGCTGCAGGCCGACATCTACAAGGACGAGGTGCGCGACAACCTGCCCAAGGGCGCCGCCATCGCCTTCGCCCACGGCCTCAACGTGCATTTCAACCTGATCGAGCCGCGCAAGGACCTCGACGTGTTCATGGTGGCTCCGAAAGGCCCCGGCCACACGGTGCGCGCCGAGTACACGCGCGGCGCCGGCGTGCCGGCCCTGATCGCCGTGGCGCAGGATGCTTCCGGGACGGCGAAGCAGATCGCGTTGTCCTACGCCTCGGCCATCGGCGCGGGCCGCGCGGGCATTCTTGAAACCACGTTCCGCGAGGAATGCGAAACCGACCTGTTCGGCGAACAAGCCGTTCTCTGCGGCGGCCTCTCGGCCCTTATCACCGCGGGCTTCGAGACGCTGACCGAAGCCGGCTACGCGCCGGAAATGGCCTACTTCGAGTGCTTGCACGAAATGAAGCTGATCGTGGACTTGATGTATGAAGGCGGCCTCGCCGACATGCGTTACTCGATCTCCAACACGGCCGAGTACGGCGACTACACCGCCGGCCCCCGCATCGTGACGGACGAAACCAAAAAAGAGATGAAGCGCATCCTGGGCGAGATCCAGCAGGGCAAATTCGTCTCCAACTGGATGACCGAATGCAAGGCGGGCCAGCCCAGCTTCAAGGCGATGCGCCGCAACAGCGCCAACCACCAGATCGAAGACGTGGGCGCGCGCCTGCGCGGCATGATGCGCTGGTTGAAGAACAGCCGCATGGTCGATAAGGCGCGGAACTAGGCTCCACGCTTCGCGGCGACGCGGTACAGCCCCCACGCCAGGGCCGCGTAGACGAGCGGACCGAGCACCTCGGCGGCTCCGGCGAAGGAGTCGCCGACGAGCGCCAGCGGCGCGTCGTTGCCGGTCCCGACGATGAGGCCGGCGAGAAGCACGCCGAAAATACTTTCCCCGACGATCATGCCCGAGGCCATCAGCACACCCATCTGCTTCAGGACGGCGGGATCGGCCGTGCGTTCGGCGCGCCGGTCATAGAGCCAGCCCAGCACCGCGCCGACGAAGACCGGGACGGTGATGGTCATGGGCAGATAGATGCCGATGCCGACCGCAAGCGGCGGGATGCGCAGTCCGCCTTTGCGGGCCAGCGCGGCGTCGACGAGCAGCAAGCCGATCCCGACGGCGCCGCCGATGGCGAGCAGGCTCCAATCCAGATCGCCGCCGAGCACGCCGCGCGCGAGACTGGAGATCAGCGTCGCCTGGGGCGCCGGCAGCGGATCGGTTGTCAGCCCCTCGGCACGCACGGCGCCCGCGAAACCATAGGCTTGGTTCAGAAGGTCGAGGATCGGCGGGATCACGGCGGCTCCGGCGGCGACACCGAACATCAGCGCAACCTGCTGACGCCAGGG
>JAYRTJ010000113.1:0-11168 GCA_041919675.1 Rhodospirillaceae bacterium
CGGCGGTACGTATGTCGACGGCACTTTCGGCGCCGGCGGCTACACCGTTGCGCTCCTGGAAGCCGCCCAGTGCAGCGTGTGGGCCATCGACCGCGATCCGGAAGCCCAAGCGCGCAGCGAAGTTCTGAAAGAAAGATTCCCGAAGCGCCTGCACTTCGTGTCCGGCCGGTTCGGCGATATGGCCGATCTTCTGGCCGCGCGCGGCGTTTCGCAGGTCGACGGCGTTGCCCTCGATATCGGCGTCAGCTCGATGCAGATCGACGACCGCGAACGCGGCTTTTCGTTCCTGCGCGACGGCCCGCTCGACATGCGCATGGAAAAGAGCGGCCGCAGCGCCGCCGACATCGTCAACTCCTGGTCCGAGCGCGAACTGTCCGACATCATCTTCACCTACGGCGAAGAGCGTCATGCGCGCCGCGTGGCGCGCGCCATCGTCGCCGCGCGTGCCGAGCGACCGTTCCAGCGCACGCTGCACCTCGCGGACGTCATCCGCGCCGAAGTCCGCCGCGGCAACGACGGCATCGATCCGGCGACCCGCACGTTCCAAGCCTTGCGCATTGCCGTGAACGACGAACTGGGCGAACTGGAACGGGGCCTGCGCGCCGCGGAACGTTTGCTGCGTCCGGGCGGCCTGCTTGCCGTCGTGTCGTTCCACTCGCTGGAAGACCGCGTCGTCAAGACCTTCCTGAAATCCCGCTCCGGCGCCGCGAGCCGTCCGTCGCGCCATACGCCGGCCAGCCTCGGCGCCGTTTCGGCGACCGCCACCTTCACGGCGATCTCCCGCCGTCCGATCACACCCACCGAGCGCGAAGCCGCCGCGAACCCGCGCGCCCGCTCGGCAAGATTGCGCGTCGCCGAACGTACGAGCGCACCGTTTCTCACCTCCGTCGCGGGGGGACTCTCATGAGGGCCGTCACTCTTATGTGGATTCCCCTCGCGATTGGGGTGGGGGTTTCCATGTTCCTGCTGAAATACAAAGTGCAGGCGCTCGAGGATGAGTTGGTCGCCAAACAGGCGCAGGTCGTTCGCGACCGCGCCGCGATCCGCGTCCTCGAAGCGGAATGGACCTACCTCAACGACCCGGAACGTCTGCGCGAATTGTCCGCGCAATACCTCGAGTTCGGTCCGCCGGCCGTGGCGAACATCGCCGACATCGGCACGCTGCCGATGAAGGGCGCTTCCGAGACGGCGCCGGAGAGCGCGCCGGCCAAGCACAATCCGCTGGACGACGTGAAGCCGCAGTACCAGACCGAACTGCGCAATCCGAGCATCGTGTCGGTGACGGTTGCGCGTCTTCAACGTCTATTGTTCCCGACGGCTGCCGCAACGTCGTCACCGGCGGTGGGTCCATGATCACGCGCGCGAAGAAACACCGGCCGTTCCTGTATCCCGGCGAGGAAGTGCGCCCGGCCGGCCAAGGCAAACTGCGTCTCCAGGGCACGACCGTGCACACCATCGAAACCGGCCGCATGCGCCTGTTCGTGACCGCCGGCCTGTTCGCCCTCGCCTTCTCGGCCATCGGCCTGCGCGTCGTCGACCTGATGCTGCTCTCGGGCGGCGCAAGCGAACGCACCGCGCGCTCCACCTCGTCCTCCGCGCCGCCGCTCGCGAGCCGCGCCGACATCGTCGACCGCAACGGCGTGATCGTCGCGACCAACCTGCCGACCGTGAACCTGTACGCGGACGCTCACAAAATCGCCGACGCGCGCGAGGCGACCGACCGCCTGATCAAGATCCTGCCCGAGCTGAAGTACGACGATACCTACCGCCGCCTCAGCTCCGGCCAGCGCTTCATTTACCTCGCCCGCCACCTGACGCCGCAGCAGCAGCAAGAAGTCAACGACCTGGGGCTGCCCGGCCTCGGCTTCGAGAACTCGCAGCGCCGCATCTATCCGCACGGCCCGTTGTTCTCGCATGTGATTGGCGCGACCGACGCCGACAACATCGGCGTCGCGGGGGTCGAACGCACCTTCAACGATACCCTGACCCAGGACGGCGCACCCTTGCGCCTTTCCCTTGACGTGCGCGTTCAGCACGTCGTGCGCGAAACCCTCGCCGCGTCCATCACGCGTTACCGCGCCGTCGCGGGCAGCGCGGCGGTGATGGATGTGCGCACGGGCGAACTTCTGTCCCTCGTCTCGCTGCCGGATTTCGACCCGAAAGCGCTCGGCACGGCTTCGAGCGAAGCGCGCTTCAACCGCGCGACCCTCGGCGTCTATGAAATGGGTTCGACCTTCAAGCTGTTCACGGCCGCCATGGCCCTGGAAGCGGGGTCGGCGAACCTGTACTCGACCTATGACGCCAGCCAGCCGATCAAGATCGGCCGCTTCACGATCGATGATTTCCACGGCCTCAACCGCGTCATCACGGTTCCGGAAATCCTGATCCACTCGTCGAACATCGGCGCGGCCAAGATGGCGCTCGCGGCCGGCACCGATGTCCAGAAGACCTACATGAAGAAGCTGGGGATGATGTCCCCGCTCAAACTTGAACTGCCCGAAGTCGGCACGCCGCAGTACCCCTCGACCTGGCGCGAGATCAACACCATCACCGTCTCCTACGGCCACGGCATCGCCGTGACGCCGGTACACGTCGTGACGGCCGTCAGCGCGCTCGTGAACGGCGGCACGCTGTACCCCGCGACCCTGATCCACCGGAACGACGCGCCGCAGGGCGAACGCGTGCTTTCGGAGAAGACTTCGAAAGCCATGCGGGCGCTGATGCGCCTGATCGTGGTCGACGGTTCGGGCCGCCAGGCCGACGCGCCGGGCTATCTGGTCGGCGGCAAGACGGGGACCCCGGAAAAGACCACCTTCCGCGGCGGATACAACCAGTCGTCGCTGCACACTTCGTTCGTGGCCGCCTTCCCGATCGAAAATCCGCGCTATGTGATCCTCGTCATGCTCGACGAGCCGAAAGGCACGCGCGAAACCGCCATGTACGCGACCGCGGGCTGGAACTCGGCCCCAACGGTCGGACGTATTGTGAGCCAGATCGCCCCGATGCTCGGCGTGTACCCGATGGGCCACACCGATACGTTTGAGCCGCTCGCCTCACTGCTGCCGCTTTACAGCGGTAAAGGCAACGAATACGGCGCGCCGGTTGTGAAGGCCGTGGAAACACGCACCACGGCCGCGGCGCCGGTGAAGGCCGCGCATGAACCGCAACCTGCCGCGACTGAAAAACCTGAATCCATCGGCGCCCTGATCGAGGATGCCGATGCGACTCAGTGAATTGCTTGAGGAACAGGGGATGGACGCCCGGGCGTTGAAGGATCTGGATATCACGGGACTGACCGCGGACTCGCGCGCGGTGCAGCCGGGCTATCTGTTCGCCGCCCTGCCCGGCGCCAAGATGGACGGCCGCAGCTATATCGGTGAAGCGGTGACGCGCGGCGCCTCGGCCGTGCTCGCGCCTCCAGGCACCGAACTCGGCGCCGCGCGCGCCAACGCCACGGGCAATGTCATCCGTCTCATCACCGACAGCAATCCGCGCCGCCGTTTTGCCCTGATGGCCGCGCGCTTCTTCAACGCGCAGCCCGAGACCGTCGCCGCCGTCACCGGCACGAACGGCAAGACATCGACCGCACACTTCACGCAGCAGCTGTGGACGCATCTCGGCGTGAAGGCGGGTTATATGGGGACTTTGGGCGCTTATGCGCCGGGTATGCACATCGACGGCAGCCTGACGACGCCGGACCCCGTGCGCCTGCACAGCCTGCTCGCCGAGATGGCAGAGCACGGTACCACTCACGTGGCCATGGAAGCGTCCAGCCACGGCCTGCACCAGTTCCGCGTCGACGGCGTGAAGATCGCCATCGCCGGCTTCACCACCTTCACCCGTGACCATCTCGACTATCACGGCTCCATGGCGGCCTATCTTGCCGCCAAGCTGCGCCTGTTTTCGGACGTCATGATCGCCGGCGGCATCGCCGTGCTGAACGCCGACACCCCCGAGTTCACCGCGTTTGAATCCGCGTGCCGTCTTCGCGGCCACCGCGTCATCAGTTACGGCAAACAGGGCGAGACCCTGCGCTTGGCCGGCGTGACGATTGAAGGCGATGCGCAGATCCTCGATCTCATCGCGCTGGAAAAAAGCTACCGCGTGCGTTTGCCGCTCGCGGGCGGCTTCCAGGTCGGGAATGCTTTGTGCGCTCTTGGCTTCGCGCTCGCCGCCGGCGCCGATCCGGCGCGTGCGGTCGCCGCGCTGGAATGCCTAAACGGCGTGCCCGGCCGCATGCAGCGCGTCGGTTTTCATAAAAGCGGCGCGCCGGTCTACGTCGACTACGCGCACACCCCGGACGCACTCGAGACCACCCTGCTCGCGCTGCGTCCGCACGCCGCGCGCCGCCTCGCCGTTGTGTTCGGCTGCGGCGGCGACCGCGATCGCGGCAAGCGCCGCATGATGGGCGAGATCGCCCAGCGCCTGGCCGACGACGTCTATGTCACCGACGACAATCCGCGCAGTGAAGACGCCGCGGCGATCCGCGCCGAAGTGATGCAAGGTTGCCCCAACGCGAAAAACATCGGCGACCGTTCGCAAGCCATCGTGACCGGCGTCGGCGCCCTTGAGGCGGGCGACGCCCTGCTCATCGCCGGCAAAGGCCATGAGACAGGCCAGACCGTCGGCACGACGGTGATCCCTTTCAGCGATATCGAGGAAGCGCGCCGCGTGCTGGGCCTCGGCGGAGCGACGTCATAATGGCTTTGTGGACGGCAAAGGAGGTCGCCGCGGCGACCGGCGGCGCTTCAACGGGAACGTGGACCGCGAACGGCGTGTCTATCGACAGCCGCAGTGTGAGCGCGGGCGATATCTTCGTCGCGCTGCAAGGCCCGAACTTCGACGGCCATGACTACGTCAAACAAGCGCTGGAAAAAGGCGCCGCTTGCGCGATCGTGCACCGCGCGCCGAAGGATTCCGACAGTTACCATGATCGCCTGGTAGTGGTTAAGGATACGTTTCTCGCGCTGCAGGATTTGGCGAAAGCCGCCCGCGCCCGCATGAACGGCCGCGTGATCGCGGTCACTGGCAGCGTCGGCAAGACCGGGACCAAGGAAGCGCTGAAGCTCGGCCTTGCCGCGCAAGGCAAGACCCACGCCAGCGAAGGCAACCTCAACAATCACTGGGGCGTACCGCTTTCCCTGTCGCGCATGCCCGCCGACACCAAGTTCGGCGTGTTCGAGCTGGGCATGAATCACGCCGGCGAAATCGCGCCGCTGTCGAAATTGGTGCGCCCGCATGCGGCCGTGATCACGACCGTGGAAGCCGCGCATCTCGAGTTCTTCACGTCCGTCGCCGAGATCGCCGACGAGAAGGCCGCGATCATGGCGGGCCTGGAGCCGGGGGGAACCGTCGTGCTGCCGCGCGACAATCCGCACTATGTGCGCCTCGCCGCCGCCGCCAAGACCTACAATTGCAAGAACATCCGCGCCTTCGGAATGGGCGGCGACGCTTATGCGCGCCTCGTCGCCTGGTCGCTGACGCCGGACGGCACGCAAGTGGCCGCCGAGTTCGATGGCCGCCGCATGATGTATGATATGATCGTCAGCGGCCGTCATTGGGCGCTGAACAGCCTCGCGGCGCTGGCCGCCGTCGATGCCGTCGGCGCCGACATACATCTCGCCGCGGGCGCGCTCGCCAAACTCGCCGCGCCCGCGGGCCGCGGCGCGCGTACCCGCGTGTCCGTGAACGGCGGTTCGTTTGTCGTGATCGACGAAAGCTACAACGCGAGCCCGGCCGCGGTTCGCGTGCTGGCCGATACCCTTGCCCAGATGCATCAGCCCGTAGGCGGCACGCGCGGCGGCCGCCTGATCATGGCGCTGGGCGATATGCTCGAACTCGGCGCCGCCGGTCCGGCGCTGCATGCCGATCTCGCCGAAAGCCTGAAACTCGCCGACATTCATCTCGTCTTCACCGCCGGCCCCCTGATGAAACATCTGCACGATGCGCTGCCCGGCGCGATGCGCGGCGGCCATGCCGCGGATTCAAAGGCGCTGGCGCCGCTCGTCGTGAACGCAGTACGCGCGGACGACGTGGTGGCCGTGAAAGGCTCGCACAGCAGCCGCATGGACGTAGTCGTCGACGCCTTACGCTCGCTCACGCCCTCTCAACGCGCCGCCAACGGGAACTAGAACCATGTTCTACCTTCTGTCCCAACTCTCGACCGACTTTCCGGCGTTCAATGTGTTCCGCTACCTGACCTTCCGCACCGGCGGCGCGGTGATCACCGCGCTCCTGGTCGCATTCGTGTTTGGGCCGGCGATCATCCGCTGGCTGAAGGCGCAGCAGGGCTACGGCCAGCCGATCCGCACCGACGGTCCGCAGACTCATCTCGTCAAGCAGGGCACGCCGACCATGGGCGGGGCGATGATGCTGCTGGGCATCACCATCGCCGTGCTGCTGTGGGCCGACCTCGGCAATAAGTATGTGTGGGCCGTGATGATCGTGACCCTGGGCTACGGCCTCATCGGTTTCCTCGACGACTACCGCAAGGTGAAGAAGCGCTCGTCGGCGGGCGTGGCGGGCAAGAGCAAACTGGTGCTGGAAATCGCGCTCGCGGGCGCGGCGGGCTACTGGATCTCGACCCTCGGCGCACCGGAAATGGCCGACAAGCTGACCGTGCCGTTCTTCAAGGACCTGCTGCTCGATCTCGGCGTGATGTATCTGCCGTTCGTCGTGTTCGTGATCGTCGGCGCCGCCAACTCGGTGAACCTGACGGATGGCCTCGACGGCCTCGCCATCGTTCCGGTGATGATCGCAGCCGGCGTGTTCGTGGTGATCGCCTATCTCATCGGTAATGCGGTCTTCGCAAACTACCTTCAGGTCCACTTCGTCGCCGGTTCCGGCGAACTCGCCGTGTTCTGCGGCGCCATTGTCGGCGCCGGTCTCGGCTTCCTGTGGTTCAACGCTCCGCCCGCCATGGTGTTCATGGGCGATACCGGCTCGCTGGCGCTCGGCGGCGCGCTCGGCTCGGTCGCGGTCGTGACCAAGCACGAAATCGTGCTCAGCATCGTCGGCGGCCTGTTCGTGCTGGAGACGGTGTCTGTGATCGTGCAGGTCGCCTCGTTCAAGCTGACCGGCAAGCGCGTGTTCCGCATGGCGCCGCTGCACCACCACTACGAAGAGAAAGGCTGGGCCGAACCGACGGTCGTCATCCGGTTCTGGATCATTGCCGTCATCCTGGCCGTCGCCGGGCTGGCAACGTTGAAGTTGAGGTAGCCGCAGTATGATTCCTACGCCTCGCTATGCGGCCGAACGTGTCGTCGTGATGGGCCTCGGGAAATCCGGCCTGTCGGCGGCCGCGTCGCTGCGCGCGAGCGGCGCCGACGTGCACGTGTGGGACGACAAACCCGCGCAGGTGCAGGAAGGCATTGCGCGCGGCTTCACCGCGTTCGACGGACAGGCGATGAACCTCGACGGCGTGCGCGCCATCGTGTGGAGCCCGGGCATCCCGCATACGCTGCCGAAAGCCCATCCGCTGGCCGTGCGCGCCAAGGCGGCCGGCGTGCCGCTCACCTGCGACGTGGATCTCCTGGTCGAAGTGCAAACCGACGCCGCCGTCATCGCCATCACCGGCACCAACGGCAAGTCGACCACGACCGCCCTCACCGCGCATGTCTTCAAGCACGCGGGCCGTAAAACCGAGATGGGCGGCAACATCGGCATCCCGGCGCTCGAACTCGAACCGCTCGGCCTCGGCGGGACCTACGTCCTCGAGTTGTCGTCCTATCAATTGGAACTGATGCCGCACCTGCATTGCCAAACGGCGGTGCTGCTCAACATCACGCCGGACCATCTGGACCGGCACGGCGGACTCGACGGCTATATCGCGGCGAAGCGCCGCATCTTCGCCGGCCAGCGCGCCCCGCGCGCCGCCGTCATCGGCGTCGACGATGAACCTTGCCTGGCCCTGTACAACGCGCTGCGCAGCGACGGCGTACACAAGGTGATCCCGATTTCCGTGCGCCGTCCGGTCCCCGCCGGATTCTATGTCGATAACGGCAATCTGTTCGATTGCTCGGGCCAGTTCCCCAAGACGATCATGGACCTCAAGACCGTCGCGCGCTTGCCGGGCGCCCACAACTGGCAGAACGCAGCCGCCGCCGCGGCCATCGCGGTCGGCAACGGTCTCACGCACGCGCAGATCATCGCCGGCTTCCAGACCTTCCCGGGCCTCAAACATCGCCAGGAGCTGGTGGGCGGCACCGCGAACGTGACCTTCATCAACGACAGCAAGGCGACCAACGCCGACGCCGCCGAAAAGGCGCTGCTGTGCTACGACAATATCTATTGGATCGCGGGCGGCGTCGCGAAAGAAGGCGGCATCGGCCCGCTCGCGCCCCTTTTCCCGCGCATCCGCCACGCATTCCTCATCGGCGACGCCGCCGACGATTTCGCCGACACCCTTGAAGGCAGGGTTCCCTTCGCCCTGTACGAAGATATGGAATCGGCTATCGAAGAAGCCGGCGCCATGGCGCTGAAGGACAACCTGCCGGGCGCGACCGTGCTGCTGTCGCCGGCCTGCGCCTCTTTCGACATGTTCAAAAACTTTGAAGAGCGCGGCGACCGCTTCCGCGAGGAAGTGCTCGCGCTGTGGCCGCAAGTCGGGAAGGTCGCCTAAATGACCCAGCCTTCGCTAAAACTTCCTCCTTCGCCGCTTCGCAGCTTCGGCGGATTTGCACTGGAACCCGCCGCAGCCTTGGCGAAGGCGGGTCGGCGGGTTGTGGGCTCGCGGCACATTCAAACCTCAACGCCGGTGGTCTCGTCCGCCGAAGCCCGGAGGGCGTAGGCGGATGACGGCGCGCACGATCACACGCCTCGATACAAGCACCGTCGGCCGCTGGTGGTGGACCGTCGACAAGTGGATGCTGGCCGCGACCGCCCTGCTGATCGCCATCGGCATCTTGTTGAACCTCGCCGCCGGTCCGCCGGCCGCCGAGCGGATCGGCGCGACCACGTTCCACTTCGTGCGCAAGCAGATGGTGTTCCTGCCGCTCGCGCTGATGACGATGTTCGCGATCTCGCTGCTCGCGCCAGTCAACGTGCGCCGTTTCGCCGTGATCGGCTTCATGATCTCGGGGTTCCTGACGCTGCTGACGCTGGTGCTGGGCGAAGACATCAACGGCGCGCGCCGCTGGCTGTCCATCGGGCCCATTCACTTCGGCCAGCCGTCGGAATTCGTGAAGCCGTTCTTCGCCGTCGTTTCGGCCTGGATGTTCGCCGAACACAAGATGCGTGAAGACTTCCCCGGCAATCTCATCGCCGCCGGCATGCTGGGCGCCGTCGCCCTCATTCTTCTCTCGCAGCCCGACGTGGGCATGACCCTCGTCGTCTCCGCCGTGTGGTGCGCGCAGTTCTTCATCGCGGGCCTGCCGATCTTCTGGGTGATCCTGATCGCGATCATCGGCCTTGCCGGTCTCGTCGGCGCCTATTTCACCTTCAGTCACGTGGCGAGCCGCGTCGACCGCTTCCTCGATCCGTCGAGCGGCGATACCTATCAAGTCGCGACCGCCATGCGCGCCTTCCAGCAGGGCGGCCTGTTCGGCCGCGGTCCCGGCGAAGGCCGCGTCAAGGAAGCCCTGCCCGACGCGCATACCGATTTCATCTTCGCCGTCGCCGGTGAAGAGTTCGGCGTCCTCCTGTGCCTCGTCATCGTCGCGCTGTTCTCCTTCATCGTCATCCGCGCCCTGACCAAGGCGATGCGCGAAGAAAACCTGTTCGTGCTTCTGGCGGTCGGCGGCCTCGCGGTGCAGTTCGGCTTGCAGGCGATGATCAACATGGCCTCCAGCCTGCACATGATGCCCACGAAAGGCATGACGTTGCCCTTCATCTCCTACGGCGGTTCGTCGCTGGTCGCGCTCGGCGTGGCGGTCGGCATGATCCTTGCGCTCACGCGCCGCCGCCGCGATTCGGAGGGCCGTTGATCATGAAGCGCATGCCTCACTTCGTCGTTCTCGCGGCCGGCGGCACCGGCGGCCATGTGTTCCCGGCCGAAGCTCTGGCCCAGGAGTTGATCGCGCGCGGTCATCGCCTGGTGCTGATCACCGACAAGCGCGGCGCGGCCTACGGCGGCACCCTCGGCAGCCTGGAGACGCGCCACATCACCGCGGGCAGTCTCGCCGGCCAGGGTCTGTTCGGCCGCGCCAAGGGCCTCGTCAATCTCGGCATCGGCATCTTACAGGCAAAGGCGCTGCTCACCGAAATGAAGCCCGAGGTCGTGGTCGGCTTCGGCGGCTATGCGGCGGCCCCGACCATGATCGCGGCGCTGCAGCTCGGCCTGCCCACCGTCATCCACGAACAGAACGCGGTGCTCGGTCTCGCCAACCGCCTGCTCGCGGGCAAAGTCGATCGGGTTTGCACGTCCTTCGAACTCGCCAAGAAAGCGCCGAAGGACGCGCGCATCACATTGACCGGCCTGCCGGTGCGTCCGGCGATCGTCGCCACCAGCTACACGCCCTACCGCGCACCCGACGCGACCGGTACGATCCGCCTGTTGGTGCTTGGCGGCAGCCAGGGCGCGCGCGTGTTCAGCGACGTGATCCCGGCCGCCGTGAAGCTCCTGCCGCTGGAACTGCGCCGCCGTCTCGAAATCTCGCAGCAGAGCCGCCCGGAAGATCTCGACCGCGCCCACCAGGCTTATGTCGGGTCCGACGCGCATGTGCAGCTGCGTCATTTCTTCGACAACGTGCCGGAGCTGCTGGCCAACACGCATCTTCTGATCTCGCGCTCGGGCGCGTCCACCGTCGCTGAAGTCAGCGCCACGGGCCGGCCCTCGCTGCTCGTGCCTTACCCGTTCGCCGCCGACGATCACCAGAGCGCCAACGCGCGCAATCTGGAAGCCGCGGGCGGCGCGGTAGTGATGCCGCAGAACAAATTCACGCCGGAAACGCTGGCGGAGCAGCTGGTGCGTCTGTTGACGCAGCCCCAGCTCCTCGCGAACGCCGCGCAATCCGCCGCCGCTTTCGCCATTCCCGACGCCGCCAACCGGCTCGCGAATGTCGTGACCAGCGTTCTTCAGGGCGAGAACGGCGAGCGCGCCAAGACCGGCGCCGCCGCCGCGTCCGTTTCGACACACAGCATGAAAAGGGGAGCTGCCTGATGCAGTCCATGCCGCTCGATATCGGCATCATTCATTTCGTTGGCATCGGCGGCATCGGCATGTCCGGCAT
>JAYRTJ010000114.1:0-10901 GCA_041919675.1 Rhodospirillaceae bacterium
GAGAGTGGGAATTGGGGACCGTGAATGACCAGCAGAACCGCAAGCGTACCGCCGCGCCGGGTAAAGATGTTTTCGCCCTGGGACCGCCTCATCGTTCCACCGCTTGAGCGGCCGGCGCAGGACGATCAGTCGTTCTACAAGCGCATCATAGAGGGCAGCCGCGAGGGCCTCGTCGTCGTCGACGCGGATGGGCATATCGTCTTTTGCAACCGCGCCGCGGCGACCTTCTTCGGATCGACGCCCGACGACCTCTGCGGCCGTGAATTCGGCTTCCCGTACGCCGATCTCGGCGAGCCGGCGTCCATCGAGATCTTCACCGGCGGACAGCCGACGTTCATGGAGATGATCGCCGCGCCGATTTTCTGGCGCGACGGCGAGGCGACCATCGTGCATTTGCGCGACGTCACGCGCTGGCGCGAAGCCGAAGCGCAATTGGGCATGCAGGCCAAGGCGCTCGAAGCCGCGGCAAACGGCATACTCATCACAAATCGCGACGGCATGATTTCCTGGGCCAACCCCGCCTTCATCAAGATGGCCGGGTTCGATGTTGAAGACGTGATCGGCAAATCGGCCACGATGCTCAAAGCCGACGCCGGCGATGACCCGTTGTCCGACGCCGTCGCTCATCTCACGGCGATGAACGAGACCTGGAAAGGCCGGGTGGTGAATCGCCGCAAGGACGGCTCGCTTTACACCGCCGAACAGACCACCACGCCGATCCGCGATGCGACGGGCCGCTTGTCCCATTTCGTGACGGTGCTCGAGGATATCTCGGATCGCCTCAAGGCGGAGGACGAGCTCGTCCGTCTCAGCGAATACGACGTCCTCACCGGTCTTCCAAACCGCAGCGTGTTCATGGACCGGTTGAAGCTGGCGATCGATCGCGCGGCGCGCGCCGACGCCTCCGTCGCGGTCATGGTCATGGATCTCGACAATTTCAAATCCGTCAATAACACCCTCGGACACGACGTGGGCGACGCCCTGCTGCGTGCCGTGACGCAGCGGGTGCAGAAGATCACGCGCACGACGGATACTTTGGCGCGCCTCAGCGGCGACGATTTCGGCATCCTGCTCGAGGATGTCACCGACATGGCGGCGGCCAGCCGTACCGTGCGCAGTATCGTGAATGCCTTCCATAAGCCGGTCGAAGTGAACGGGCAGTCCATTGAAGTCACCGTCTCGGTCGGAATCGCGGCTTACCCGCAGGACGATACCGATCCGCTGGCGCTGCTGCGCGAAGCGGAACTCGCCATGTACCAGGCGAAGTCCGAGGGTCGTGACGCGTTCCGCTATTTCGATAAGGAAATGGATGCGGATATCCGCCGCCGGGTCCGCATTGAAGCAGATCTTCGTCACGCCGTTGACCAGAACCAATTATGGCTCGCCTATCAGCCGCAACTGGATCTCGCGACCGGCAAGATCGTCGGCGCCGAAGCCCTGATCCGCTGGAACCATCCCGAGCGCGGTCTCGTTTCGCCGGGTGAATTCATTCCCATCGCCGAGACCTCCGGGCTGATTCTGCCCATCGGCGATTGGATCATCGAGGAGATCTGCCGGCAGCGTCAAATCTGGCAGGCGCTGGGTCTGCCCGAAATGCGCCTCGGCTTCAACGTCTCGGGCGTACAATTCCGCCAACGCAATCTGTTCGAACAAGTCACGTCGGCGTTGCAGCGTTCGGGCCTTTCGCCCAGCAGCCTCGACATCGAGATCACGGAGAGCGTCGCCATGGAGGGCGCCGGCCGGGTGCAGGAGAACGTCGATCAACTGACCGCGGCCGGTGTCGCCATGTCGATGGACGATTTCGGGACGGGCTACTCGTCGCTGTCGAACCTCCAGGCCTTCCCGATCTCCCGCCTGAAGGTCGATGGATCGTTCGTGCGCGGCATCGGCCGCACCAAGGACGACGAGAAGATCGTCGAGGCGGTGGTGCGCCTGGGACAGAGCCTGGGCCTCACGGTCGTCGCCGAGGGCGTTGAAACCATCGAACAGCTCCGCTTCCTGAAAGAGCGCGCCTGCGACGAAATCCAAGGCTACTGGCTGTCGAAACCGCTGCCGCCGACCGAATTCAGGCGGTTCGTCGAATCCTTTACGTGTCCGGACCTGTAGGACTGCACCCCTCTTCTGCAGGCCGGATTTGCGTGGCCCCGGGGTGACCCGCACCCTGGGGCCGTTCATTTCCCCGCCCCGAGCTAGGCAGTGCCGCCCGGCCCCGATATAAGAGTCCCCCAGGGGACTAAAGCGGGATACGAGGGATCAGCATGCGCGCGAGCGCGACGTCCAGCATGACAGGCTTTGCGCGCACGGAAGGCCAGGCGGCGGCCGCGGCGCCGTTTACGTGGACGTGGGAAGCCCGCAGCGTGAACGGCAAAAGCCTGGATGTCCGTCTGCGGCTTCCGCATGGCTTCGATTCCATCGAGATTCCGGCCCGTCAGGCCGTCACGGCGGCCTTCGCGCGGGGTTCCATCACCCTCAACCTGACGATCGTTTCGCAAGCCCCGTCGGGAGACATCGGGATCGATGAAGCGGCGCTCGATGCCTTGATCGCGCTGGCGGCCCGCAAAAGCGCCGCGTTCAGCGCCGCGGGCCAGGCGGTGACGCCGGCCCGCCTCGACGGCCTCATGGCCCTCGCCAAGGGCCGCGCCGGCCAGGACGCCGCCGTCGACGCGGAAACCTTGGCGATCCGCGACGCGGCGCTTCTGAAGGGGCTCAACACCGCGCTGACCGCGCTTGCCGCCGCGCGCCGGGAGGAAGGCGCCCGTCTCGTCCCGGCCCTCAAGGGGCATCTCGACACCGTCACGGCGCTGTGCCGCCAGGCCGAAGCCCATGCGGCCACCCAACCGGCGGCTTTACGCGATGCGCTGATTGCCCAATTGCGTGAACTGGCGTCCGAGGTTCCCGCGCTTTCGCCCGAACGCCTGGCCCAGGAAGCCGCCCTTCTGGCCGTGAAAGCCGACGTGCGCGAGGAACTCGACCGCCTGAAAGCGCATGTAACCCAAGCCCATGAACTCCTCGCGAAGGGCGAGCCTTGCGGCCGCCGCCTCGATTTCCTGTCGCAGGAATTCAATCGCGAGGCAAATACCCTGTGCTCGAAGTCCGCTGATGTGTCGTTTACGAAAATCGGCCTGGACCTTAAAACGGCCATCGACCAATTTCGCGAACAGATTCAAAATATCGAATGACGCCAGATTCCCTTGATGAGGCCCATTCCATTGCGCGCCGCGGCTTGATGCTGGTGCTGTCCTCGCCCTCGGGCGCGGGCAAGACCACGATCTCCCGTGCGCTTTTGAAGTCCGATGCGAACATCTCCATGTCCATTTCCGTCACCACGCGCCAGCCGCGTCCGGGCGAGGAGCACGGCAAGGACTACTTCTTCATCACCGAGGACGAATACCACCGCATGGTGGAGGCGGGCGAATTGCTGGAGCACGCCCGCGTGTTCGACAATTTCTACGGCACGCCGCGCGCCTACGTCGAAAAGCTGCTCGCCGAAGGCCGTGATGTGTTGTTCGACATCGACTGGCAAGGTACGCAACAGTTGAAAGCCAGTGCCGGCGGCGATCTCGTCAGCGTGTTCGTGCTGCCGCCCTCCATCGAGGAACTGGAGAAACGCCTGCGCGGCCGCGCCCAGGATTCCGAGGAGGTCGTACGCAAACGCATGAGCCGCGCCACGCATGAAATGAGCCACTGGCCGGAATACGACTATGTCATCGTCAACCGAAGCGTCGATGAGAGCATTTCGAACGTGAACGCCATCCTGGTGGCCGAGCGCCTGCGCCGCCGCCGCCGCGCGCCGGGCCTGGTCGCCTTCGTCAATGCCATGCGCGGCGAGTCATGACGGACGCCGGTGGTCTCATCGCGTTTACCGCGGGACTGCCAAAAGCCGAGCTTCACGTGCATATCGAAGGCACGCTGGAACCGGAACTGATGTTCGCGCTGGCCAAACGCAACCGTATCGACATCCCGTTCAAGACCGTCGATGACGTGCGGGCCGCTTATGCGTTCACGCGGCTCCAGGATTTTCTGGATATTTATTACGAAGGCGCGAAGGTGCTTCGGACCGAAGCCGACTTCCGGGACTTGGCCGGCGCCTATTTCAATCGCGCCGCCGCCGACAATGTCCGCCACGCCGAAATCTTCTTCGATCCGCAGACCCATACGGACCGGGGCGTTTCGTTTGATGTGGTGATGAAAGGGCTTCTCCAGGCTCAGGACGACGCGCGCCGCACGCATGGCCTCACGTCCAAGCTCATCTTGTGTTTCCTGCGCCACCTCGATGAAGATGCGGCCTTCAGGACTCTCGATGCGGCGCAGCCGTGGCTGCACAAGCTGGCCGCCGTCGGCCTCGATTCTTCCGAGATCGGCCATCCGCCCCGGAAATTCGCGCGCGTCTTCGCGGCGGCCTCGGACATGGGCTTGAAGCGTGTCGCGCATGCGGGCGAGGAAGGGCCGCCGGAGTATGTGCGCGAAGCGCTCGATATCCTCAATGTTCACCGTCTCGATCACGGCAACCGCGCGCTTGAGGATGCGGACCTCACCGCGCGGCTCGCGCGCACGGCGATGACCCTTACGGTGTGTCCGCTTTCGAACCTGAAGCTGTGCGTGGTGAAGGATCTTGAGACGCACCCTTTGCCGAGGATGCTGGCGCAGGGCTTGCGGGCGACGATCAATTCGGACGATCCCGCCTATTTCGGCGGCTACATCAACGACAACTATGCGGCCATGGCAAAAGCGGGTTCTCTCGACCGCGGCGCGTTCGCGCGGCTGGCGCGCAATAGTTTCCTGGGATCATTCCTCGTCGACACCGAGGTGAGCGCGCATCTTGCGGCGCTCGACGCCTATCTTAGCCGCGCCTAACCGCCATCCACGCCGCGCGCCAGCGCGCAGAATTGCTCCACGCTCAAGGTTTCCGCGCGCGCCGTCGGATCGACGCCTGCGCTGCGACACAGCGTTTCCGCCTCCACGCCGAGGCTCTTCAGGCTCTGGCGCAGCATCTTGCGGCGCTGGCCAAAGGCGGCCGCCGTCACACGCTCGAGGGTTTCGCGCCTGGCCGGGGCCAAGGGCCGGCCGCGCGGCGTCAGGCGCACGACGGTCGAATTCACCGCCGGCGGCGGCGTGAAGGCTTTCGGGTTCACGTGGAACAGTTGCTCCACGTCGCAGAGCCACTGCGTGAGAACGCTGAGGCGGCCGTAAGCCTTGGTGCCGGCGGGGGCGCTCAAGCGCGCGGCGACTTCGGACTGGAACATGAGCACCAGGCACGCGAAGGCATCGATCGTCTTGAGCCATCCAAGCAGGAGTTCGGTCCCGACGTTGTAAGGCAGATTGGCCACGATGCGCCGGGGGGCCGTGCCGAGCGCCGCCGCGTCGATGGTGAGCGCGTCGGCCTCGATCGTTTCCAATTTGCCGGGATAAGCGCCGCGCAGCTCCTCAAGGATTTCGCGGCAGCGCTTGTCCTTCTCGATGGCGATCACCTGCGCGCCCGCGTCGAGCAGCGCGCGCGTGAGACCGCCGGGCCCGGGGCCCACTTCGATGCAAGTGCCGGTGGTGATATCGCCGGCGGCGCGGGCGATGCGGCCCGTGAGGTTGAGATCGAGCAGGAAGTGCTGGCCGAGCGCTTTTGTCGCCATGAGCCCATGGCGCGCGATCACGTCCCGCAGCGGTGGAAGATTTGCCGCGCTCATCAGGCGGCGGCCCGCCGCGCCGCGACGGCGCCGGCGACTTTGAGCGCGGAGATCAGGCTGGAAGGGTCGGCGATCCCGCGCGCGGCGATATCGCACGCGGTGCCGTGATCCGGCGAAGTGCGTACGAACGGCAAGCCCAAGGTCATGTTCACGCCGCCCGCGAAGTCGAGGGTCTTCAGCGGAATGAGCGCTTGATCGTGGTACATGCAAATCGCCGCGTCATAATCGCGCCGCGCGGCGGCGTGGAACAGCGTATCGGCCGGAGAGGGACCGCTGACCTCGATACCGTCCGCGCGCAGGGCGGCAATCGCGGGCGCGATGACGCTCGATTCCTCGCCGCCCATCTTGCCCTTTTCGCCGGCATGCGGATTGAGCGCCGCGACGGCCAGGCGTGGACGGGCCACGCCGAAGTCGCGCTGCAGCGCGGCGGCGGTCACACGGCTACAATGAATGATCGCCTCTGTCGTCAATGCGCTCGCGACATCCTTGATCGCAACGTGGACGGTCACAGGCACGACTTTCAGGTCTTCGATCAGCAGCATCATGACGGCGTCGGCGCCGCCGGCGAGATGGCCGAGATATTCGGTATGTCCCGGGAACGCAAAACCGCTGTTCTGCAGCGTCGCTTTCTGGATGGGGTTGGTGACCATGCCGGACGCGGCGCCCGACGTCACGAGATTCACGGCCTGATCGATCGCGCCGACGACCGCGCGCGCGGTCGCGGCGCTGGGCGCGCCCAGCGTGACGGGCGGCAATGGGACCGCGAGGGGCAGGACGGGAAGCGCGCGGGAAAAAACGCCGGCCGCTTCCGCGGCCGATGAAATTGGCGCCACGGGGCAGTCGATGCCGAACTGCTCGGCGAGCGCGGCAAGCCGCGCGGCGTCATCGATGATGAAGAAGGGCGGCACCTCGTAACGGCGCGTCCAGGCCTTCAGGGAGATCTCGCCGCCGACACCGGCGGGCTCGCCCATCGTGAGGGCAAGCGGGGTAAGCGCAAGGGGAGCTGGGCTCATTCCTTAGAGGCGCACGTCGATCAGCGCCTGACGGCGCAGATCGCGCAATTTCTGCCGGGCGATATTATTGAGCTTCTGGTTTTCCAGCATGCTGCGGACCTGGTTCTCGTTCGGAACCCCGGTGTCGGCCTGGCGCTGGCACACCATCGCGTAGAGGCGCGCGCCCGTGACGCCGATCACGTCGCTGACCTTGTTCACCGGGAGGCCGACCACTGCATTCCGGACTTTTTCCGGCAGCGCGCCGACGTAAACCGGCGGGATCGGGCCCGAGCCCGGCGTCGCGATCTCCTCGGCCAGCTTGTTCATGTCTTCGCAGGTCTTCGGCTCGCGCTGAATACGCTCGGCGAACGCTTCCAGCTTTTCCGGCGGCAGCGCGCGGCCGCCTTCGGTCGGCAGGTAGATCTGGCTCAAGGTGACGGCCGCGGCCTGCGGGTCGGGCGTGCCCGAAGCGCGCTTGGCGCGCAGGGCGACGATGCGGAACGCATCGGCGACGCGCACGGGGTCTGAAATCTGGTTTTCGCTCATGGTCGGCACCACCCGGGCGAGGTCGCCTTCGAGGTCGCCCTGAATGACCCAACCCAGATCGCCGCCGACGGCCGCGGTGGCGCTCTGCGAGAACTGCTGCGCGGCGGCCTGAAACGGGGCGCCGGCACGGATCTGCTGCGCAAGGCGTTGGCCAAGCTCGCGCGCCGCCTGCTCGGGCAAGGTCAGCGAAATCGGAATGACGATTTCGGACAGCATGTACTCGGGCTTGCCCTGGTTCGCCTTGGCGCGGTCGATGACGCTTTTCACTTCGGCGGCGGTGACGACGACTTCGCGCGCCAGATGTTCCTGCGCCACCTTCACCCACACGGAGTCGGACTCGATCTGCGCATAGAGCGTGTCCATGTCGATGCCGCGCTCATCCATCATCGCGCGCAGAGTGCCCGGCTGCATGCCGTTGCGGTCTTCGATGGTGTTGACGGCCGAGCGCACTTCTTCGGCCGTGACCGTGACCTTCTGCCGGCGCGCTTCCTGCATCTTCAGGCGCTCGTCGATCAGCGAGTCGACCACTTGCGGGACCAGGCGGCGCTGGGTCTCCGGCGTGTTGTCGATGCGCGCGGTGGCCATGAACAGCGCCGTGCGGTTCTGCACTTCGCGCAAGGTCACGACTTCGTCGTTCACCACGGCGGCGATGCTGATGGCCGGCGCGGTCGCGGGGGCGCGTTGCTGCTGAGCGCTTGCGTGTTCGGCGCCCACGACAAAAGCGATCGAGGCGCACAGAAGAGCGGCAAACCGGGTGTTCATATATCGCTACCAGACGTCCAAAACGGGAAGGGGCGTAACATACGCAAGAACCATGACGAAAACCAGCCGCCAGACGCGGCCTGACGAGACCGTAACATCGCGTAATTAAACGATATTTTGCGAAGTCCGCTTTAGCGCGGCGAATTGACCTCGGTATTGAACCGAAGGTCGCCGATGGTCTTGAGATTGATGCGGAACATGACGGCGACCCCTCGCTTGAAGTCGCGGTCCTCGGTGCGGTCGTTGGCGATGTCGAAACCGAGAATAAAACACTCGTCCTCGTAGGTAATGCCGACGTCGGTGCGGATCGGCCCGCCGCCCGCGCTCAGGTTGTGGCGGTGGCCCACGACGAGGCTCCAGTTGCGGTTCAATTTGCTCGACGCCGAGAGGTAGAGTTCCTCGGTGTTGTTGGGGATCCCCGGCAGCGTGCCGTCGGAGGTCACGAAAACGTAGGTCCCGCCGATACGGAGCGGATCGGTGCCGGTGGCCAGGCTGACTTCACTGCGGCGGCTGACGAGGGAGTTTTTATCCAGCCGGAAGCGGTACTGCATATCGACGTATTCATTGGGCGTGAAATCCACGCGCCCGACGATGTCGGAGAAATGACCGCGCAGGCCCGAAAGCTGCGAGAAGATCGCATCGTCGTGGAAGCGGTAGACCTGGCCGAGCAGCACGGACATGGACCCGCCGTTCTGCCGGAAGCCCGACCATTTGAGGCCGTAATTCACGCGCGCGCCCGTTTCGACGCGGTCGAGGCCCGCGAAGCGCTGCATGCTGAAAAGGTTGGTGTCGTCGAACTCGAGATCGAGAGAATCCTCGTTCGGGATCTCCTCCGGGTTCACGCCGATGGGGCTGACGGCGGCGAGCACGATGGGTTCGAACATCTGCTGGAAGCCGTATTCGTTGCTGATGAACGGCATGCGCCATTCCAGCGAGGCTTCCGGGATCATGCGTCCCGTGGTGCCGGTGAAGGTATCGTTCGTCGTCGGGCGGAACTGATCGCGCACGTAATAGCCGTCGCCGCGCACGCCGGCGCGGAAGGTGTACACGTCGCCGAGCGGGCTGGTGTACGGAAGATTCCAGCCGACGCGGCTCGACAGGCGGCTGGTGTCCGTGCCGCGTTCGCGCACGAGCACGAGGCCGTTCCCATCCACCGTCCAGTAGCCGCCCCAGGAGTCCGGCGTGCTGGTGTAATTGTACGTCAGCAGCGGCGTGACCAGCGGCACCGAGGTGTTGGTCAGCGGAAGGCGCTGGCGCTGGAAATAGTAGGTGTTGGCCGAGAAATAGGTGCTCTGACTGAAGCGTTCGGCGAACACGTTCGTCGTCAGCCATGTCGGCGCATCGAAGCCGTAGCGGCGCAGGTACGTGCGGTCGGTCGCCAGATTGATATCGGTGCCCGAGCGCCAATGCCGGTTGATGTCCCAGCGCGCCCAGCTCTTGATGTGACCGCGCACATCCTCGTCGCTGTCGGGATCGCCGGCCATCAAGCTGCCGAACAGGCGCATCTGGCCTTTCTTGAAGTTCTGTCTGTATTCCCCGATCGCGCCTTTACCGGCGCTCGTGGTCAGGAAGGGCGTGATGGTGGCGTCGCGCGTATCCGACAGATGAATGTAGTAGGGCTGCTGGTACGAGAGGCCGAGGTTGCGGCCCGCGCCGATGGTCGGCAGCAATAAACCACTCTTGGGTCCCGCCGTCGGATCCGGATGGGCGAGGTAGGGCGTGTAGAACACCGGGACGCCGCCGAACTCCAGCCAGGCGTTGCGGTAGTAAACCATCTCGGCGTCCGCGTCGTATTGAATGCGGCCGGCTTTCAGCTGCCACAACGGGTTCTCATCGGCGCAACTGTCGCAGGCCGTATAAACGGCGGAATAGAGCTCGTTCACGCCGCCGGGAATGCGGCGGAAGGCGCGGCTGGCGAGGCGCGATTTGTCGGAGAGCAGAACGCGGACTTCCTGCGCGAGGCCTTCCTTCAGGTCGCCCGTGACTTGGATGCTCTCGAAGAAGAAGACCGAGCCGTTGCTTTCCAGGATCGCGACATGTCCCGTCGCCGTGGCGACATCGCCGCGGCGGTCGTAGACGATCTTGTCGGCCAGCATGAGAAGATTGCCGCGCTGGATCTCGACCGCGCCGGTGGCGGTGACGATGTTTCCGGTCTCGTCGGTGACGAGTTCGTCGGCCAGCAGCAGCGTGCTGTCTTCGCTCGCCGCGCCCGGTTCCGCGCCGTCGAACTCCGCCGCGCGCAGATTGCGCGCCGACAGCAGCCCAAAGGCCAGGCCCATCGCCGTCACCACATGCAGAGCGCCGCGCAGCCGGCGGAGGGAAGGCAAGGGAATCGTCATACGAAGTTAAGCGGTCCTGGTACGGAACGAAGCGGGCCGCCGCCACTGCGGCGCCAGAAGGATATACAGGGCCACCGGTATCGGGAGCAACGCCACAGCATACATGGCCGGTATGTAGGCGAGCTCCTTCGAGGCAAGGCTCATGACCCCCAGGGCCGCGGCCTGCAGGGCCACCACCACCGCGACCGCCCCGATCATGCGAAGGGTCTGCCCTTTGCGGTCGAAAGGACCGGTCAGAAGGAAAACGAGGCCGATCAAGGTGAAGGCGATGGCGCCGACCGGCCCGACGACGCGCTGATGCCCCTCGGCGCGCATGCGCACGACGTTGGCCGGCGAAATCCCGTCCGCTTCGGTGAGGCCGAACAGCTCGCGCGTCGGCCGCTCGCGGATATCGGCGTAGCGGTCGTCACTGCTGCCGCCGACCCCGCTGAAGTCCAGGGTGTAGCTGTCGAAATAAAGCACCGAAAGATTGCCCGTGCCGCGGCGGAGCTCCTGGCGGCTGCCGTTGTAAAGAACGACACTTGATTCGCCGTCGCGCCCGCCGAGCGAACCGCGCTCGGCCATCAATGTCGTTGAGCGCTCGG
>JAYRTJ010000115.1:0-10747 GCA_041919675.1 Rhodospirillaceae bacterium
GCCGCCGCGCTGCCCGGCGCGAAAATCTTCAACGCGCAGTGCGCCGGCTGTCACGGCGCGCGCGCCGTGGGCGCCGAAGGGCCGTCGCTCAGCGACGAGTACTGGATCCATGGACGTACCGACGCCGATATCGCCAAAGCCATTCGCGGCGGCTTCGATCCGAAGATGGCGGCCTTCGATTTCACGGACGCGCAGGTGGGCGACCTCGTCGCGTATATCCGCGCGGTCTTTGTCGCGACCCTCGTCGTCGACCGCTCGGTGCAGGCCGTGCCGGGCGATATTCAACATACCGAAGCGGCGGACTTCCGCGTCGAGACCGTCGCCAAACTCGCCGCGCCCTATGCTTTTGTCTTTCTGCCCGACGGCCGCGCGCTGATCACGGAGACCGCCGGGACGTTGCGGGTTGTCGCGAAGGGCAGGCTCCTTCCCCAGGCCGTCGAAGGCATCCCCGTCGGCACGCCGCTGCAAGGCCCCGGGCGGCGCATCCTCAACATCGCGCTGCATCCCGATTATGCGAAAAACGGATGGGTTTATCTCACCATCGCCGATGCCAATCCGGCGGGACGCGGTTTTCTGATGCGCGTGGTGCGCGGCAAGATCAAAGGCGATCGCTGGACCGGGCATCGGGTCCTGTTCGAGGCGCCGACCGGGGAAGCGAGCACCGCGCGCATGGCTTTTGATCGGGACGGCTATCTGTTCATGACTTTGGGTTTCTCCGGGAATATTTACGCCGGTCCGCCCGAGGATGCGCCGTCGCTCGACCTTTCCGATCCCAATGGGAAAGTGCTGCGCATGCACGACGACGGCCGCGCGCCGGCCGACAATCCCTTTGTGAATGTCCCGGGCGCGCTCAAGCTGGTCTGGAGCTACGGCCATCGTCAGTCGTTGGGGATTGCGTTCGATTCCAAAGGCACGCTCTGGGAATCGGAGAACGGCGCGCGCGGCGGCGACGAAGTGAACATCATCAGGAAGGGCGCCAACTACGGCTGGCCCGTCGTGACCTGGGGGCACCGCTACGATTCCATCCCGCGCGTCGCTATGCCCGAGATGGAAGGCGTCGAACAGCCGGTCGTGAGCTGGGCGCCGTCGCCCGCGGTCTCGGCGATGGCGTTTTATGAGGGCAACGCTTTCCCGCGCTGGAAGGGAAACCTCTTCGTCGGCTCCATGAAATACCGCGCGCTCTACCGCATCGTGCTCAAGGACAACCGGCAAGTGCTTCAGGAAGAAGTTCTGCGCGGGATCGACCGTGTGCGCGACGTCGGCGTCGGGCCCGACGGCTGCGTCTATCTGCTGACCGATGGCGGGCTCTTCCTGCGGCTTGCGCCCCCTTGAATGACCGGGATCGGCGCCGCCCCGCGCCGCTCTGGCGGATCGTGTCGCGGTGGGCTTAAGATATGGCCCGCTTTGATATTCCCAGCTTTGATATCCAAGGATGAGTCATGCGTTTTCTTTTGTTTATTGCCGCGCTCCTGACCGCGCCTGTCGCGGGGCACGCGCAATCGCAGCCGGGCGTCGATCTGAAAACGCTGTTTGAAAAGGCCCGCGCGCTCGGCGGCGAGAGCGAGCTGCGCGGCGACATCGCCGACCGGCTCGGCTTCGGCGATCATCCGCTTCCCATCACCGACCTCGTCATCGTCAAGGACGGCGTTCAGCACGCGGTGAACGCCTTTATCGTCGGCGACAAAGGCTACATCCTGTTCAATAGCCACCTGCGCGTGCCTGAAGTCTATCTCTTCGTGAAGGCCGTGGACGGCACGATGATGGCCGGCATCCACGGCAAACAGTTTCAGCCCATTACGAGCACGGTCGCGATGACGCCGGGCGATGCCGCCGTGATCGCCGAGGAAGAAGCGTTCTGGGCCGCGTGGCTGGCGGACGGCGCCAAGCCGCCCCCCTCTTGATGCGGATTACTCCAGCGTCTTGGCCACGCGGAACCCGGCGTTGTTGGCCCGGAAATGCGGCGAGACGATGAACCGCTGCGACGAGCGGATGTAATAGGTACTGTTGAACCACGAGCCGCCGCGCATCATGCGCGCGTCGCAGATGCGCCCTCTCCACGCCGAACCGTCGGCCGGCGCGCCGTTATAATTCTCGTGGTAACAGTCCTCCGTCCACTGCAGGACGTTTCCCGCCATGTCGTAAAGGCCAAACGGATTGGGCGGGAAGGAACCGACCGGCGCGGTCTGTTTATTGTCCCACTCGCTGCCGCAGCCGTCGCAATTGGCCATGCCCTTTTTGCGGTCCTCGCCCCAATAGTAGGCGGTCGTCGTGCCGGCGCGCGCCGCGTATTCCCATTCGGCTTCGGTCAGCAGGCGATAAGGACCCGCGGCGGTGGTCGAGCCGCTTTGCGCGGCCGCGGAACTCTGGACGGAGTCTTTGATCCGCGCGTTCAGCCACTGCACATACAGCTGGGCGTCGTACCAGCTGATGTTGATCACGGGGCGCTTCCCGCGCCCCCACTCCTGGCTCGACGGCGAATTGCCCTCGCATCCGCCGTCGATCACGCAAGCATCCCACTCGTCGAACGTGATGTTGTAGACCCCGACCGCGAACGGCTTGCGGATGGTGACCGCATGCTGGGGGCTTTCGTTGCCGCTCAGTTCCGCCTGGGGCGAGCCCATTTTGAACGTGCCCGCGGGAATGACGGTCATCTCCGGGCATTGCGAACAGTCGCGGAACGTCTCCGCCGCAAGGCACGGCTCCGTGGCAAGAAATGTGAGGAGGCAAAACAAAACGGCGCGGCGGCTCATAACATTTTCCTGGGACGAGTGTTGCCGATGACCGCATGCACGGCGTGCGGTCATCACGCCGAATCAATACGACAAGATGCGCCGTGCCGCCAGACACGAGAGCCGGTCTCTAAAGGACCCGCGCGAAGGTTAGAACAAGCTCGCCCGCCAATACCAGCCCTCGCGCGCGGCTTTGGAAGCGGGGGCAATCTCATTTTCAAGCCCCCGATTGATTTGCGTCAATGCGGCCACCCGACCTCTTCCGGGACAAAGGGTGCTGCGTAGAGCCCGCCCCCCGCGGCCCGCCGATCGGAAATCGTCCGATTGAGAATCTTCAAGTTCCATACACCGCGGAAACGCGGCCCTCGCCTTAGCCAACGGTGGCCGTTATGTCGCTTAGCATTCCACTCCTTCGCCGCGATCACGTTCACTTTTCACTCCTCCTCGACATGCTGGACCGCCAGACGGACGCGTTGGAGCGCGGCGACGAACGGGCGGTGCCGATCATCCTGCTCGGCCTCAAATACTTCCGGGACTATCCGCGTAAAGTGCATCACCCGATGGAGGATGCGGTCTATGGAGCCTTGCGGCGCCATATGGTGCGGGGCGCCGACAAGCTGTTCAACGCCGTCGAGGAGCACGCCGAGCTTCAGCAGGAGCTCGCCGCGGTCTCGGCCGCGGCCAGGTCCCTTGACGGCAAGGACGTCGCCGCATTGGCCGGCTTCGCCGAACGCTTGCGCAAATTCACGGCGCGCGAGCGCCACCATATGGAGATGGAGGAAGCCTACCTCTATCCCGCGGCGGTCCACCTGCTGAACCCGGAGGATTGGGCGCAGGCGGCGGCGTCGTGCTCCAGCGAGAAGGACCCGGTCTTCAGCGACGCGACCGCGGCCTCGTTCGACCGCCTCTTCGCCGAGATCCTCGTGAGGGATCTGGCGGCGCGCGATGGGTAAGCGCTCCGCGCAATCGTCAAAGCGCCCCGCGCAAACACCAAAGCGCCCCGCGCAAACATCAAAGCGCGGGCAAGCGCCGCGCAGTCTCACCCGCGCCGGTTTCGACAAGGTCGCAGGTCCGCTCCGCACACAGCTGCTGGGGCTGCAGGATCAGCTGAAGTCGCAGGACTTCTCCGTCATCCTCGTCTTCGTGGGATCGGCGCTCGCGGGGAAGAACGAGTCTCTCAATCTCATTACAGAATGGCTGGATCCGCGCTGGATCATCACCCACGCTTACGGCCCGCCGTCATCCGAAGAGGCCCAGCGTCCGGAATACTGGCGCTATTGGCGCGATCTGCCGCCCAAAGGCCAGATCGGGTTGTTCGCCGGAAGCTGGTACCACAACCCCGTTCACGGCTTTGCCACCGGCGAAATAGGCAAGCACAAGTTCAAGCGCGCGCTGGACGAGGTGCGCACATTCGAAAAGGCGCTCGCGGCCGACGGCACGTTGATCCTGAAGTTCTGGCTGCATATGGACAAAGCCGCCTTGAAGAAACGCATGAAGGCGTTGGAAGCGGATAAGGCGAGCGCGTGGCGCATCGGTGCGCAGGACTGGGCGCATCTGAAGCAGCATCGCAACCTGCAAAAGGCGCACGAACTGGCGGCCGACCATACCGACATGCCGGAGGCGCGCTGGATTCGCGTCGACGGCGCCGATCCGCGCCGCCGTGCGCTGCAGATCCTGACCACAATTCAAGGTGCGCTCACCGATCATGTGGCCCGGCGCCGCGCCAGACGCGCGCGCGTATCGAAGGCCGCGGCGGCGGCAAGTCAGGTGCGGCGCTCGGAATTGGCGAAGATCGAAGCGGTCTTGCCGGCGCTGGAAAAACAGGTTCGCGGCGCGGCCCCTCAAGCACCGCGCCCAGCGCAGGCGCCAAGGAAAACGGAAGCGGAAACGGAAGCGGAAAAGACCTCGATCCTGGATCGTCTCGATCTCTCATCGCATCTCGAGACCGAGGTTTACGAACAAAGACTGAAGAAGCGCCGCGCCGGACTTGGCAAGCTGTTCAGGCGCCTGCATTTTGAAGGAAGGTCCGCGATCATTCTGTTCGAGGGACCCGATGCCGCGGGTAAGGGCGGGGCGATCCGCCGGCTGACCGCCGCGATGGACGCGCGCGACTTTCAGGTCATTCAAATCGCCGCGCCCACGGAAGAAGAGCGCGCCCAGCACTATCTTTGGCGATTTTGGAAACACCTGCCTCGGGCGGGCCGGCTTACGATCTATGACCGCAGCTGGTATGGCAGGGTTCTTGTCGAGCGCGTCGAACGCTTCGCGCAGGAAGACGAATGGTCGCGCGCGTACGGGGAAATCAACGATTTTGAACGCCAGTTGAAGGCAAAAGGCATCGTTGTCGTCAAATTCTGGATTCACATCTCCAAAGACGAGCAGCTTCGCCGCTTCAAGGAGCGCGAGACGATCTCTTACAAGAAATGGAAGCTGACTCCCGAGGACTGGAGAAACCGCGAGAAGTGGAACGACTACGCGATGGCGGTCGACGAGATGGTCGCGCGCACAAGCACGGAATTCGCGCCCTGGACCTTGGTCGAGGGCAATGACAAGAAATTTGCCCGCATCAAGGTCATGGACACGGTGTACGAGGCCCTGCGGGCGGCGATGGCGTGATTGAAGCGGGCCCGGCGGCGGCCCCGCGCTTTTCCATTCCGCCGGTGCGGCGCGCGGGATGGCCGCGGTCCTCCAAGCGCCTTGCGGACCGCCGGCGCCCTCCATATACCGAACCCCGTGGTTCAATATAAAACCCGGCTCGATTCCGGCTTCGCCGCGCGCTCGCGACGGGACGTTCGTGTTTGACCGGGTGAAAGAGCTGATCGCCGCGGCGGAAGACGCGCGCCGGCCGAACTCCTACGCGCGCGGCTTTGAAGGGTTCCTCGCGGCGCGCGCGATCGCGCCGAAGATCCTGCCGGACTACGAGCGGGCCTTGTCGCTCCTGAAGGATGACGCATGGCGGGCGCTGAAAGAGTCCGCGGTCAAGCGGCTCATCCGAAACAGGAAGAAAAGCTGGGAACCGCTCTTTGACCTGCTGAACGAAGCCAAAGCCTACGCGTATCTCGGCGCGCTCGGCTGCACCGATATTCAGATGGTCCCGCCGTCCTACGATTGCAAGACGCCCGACCTGAAGGCGGAGCTGAACGGCGGGATCGTGCTGTGCGAAGTCAAGACACTCAATATGTCGGACGACGAACGCACCGTTCGCGACGGGGGACCGGCGTATCTTTCAGAAAAATTCTTGACCGGAAAGCTCACCTGGACGCTGCGCGCGGCGAAAGCGCAACTCGACGCCGCCGCCTCTCCGGCGGCGCGAAAGATCGTTTATCTGGTTTTCAATCCCGATGAGTCTTTGCACGGTTATGCCGACGACTACGCGCCGCAACTCAAAGCCTTCTTGACGGCGTTTCCGCTCGAGGGGGTGGACGTCGAAGTGGTCCAGTTTCTCGCCGGCGCCCCGATTTGATCCGTCCAGGGGCCCGATCCGTCACGCGGCGTGACCGGCTTCTTCATCGAGCGCGGCCAAGACCTCGCGGATCCCTTCTTCCAACCGCGGGAGCAGGTCGTTGACCGCGTGCATATCCTTGCATTGGGTTTCGATCTCGTCGGCAATCGCGGCAATTCCGTCCGCGCCCATTTGCGCGCAAAGTCCCTTCAAAGCGTGAGCCTCGCGCCGGACCTGCGCAAGACCGCCGGCGTGAACCTGCGCGGCCAGCTGTGTGCCGCGTGTGGAAAGCGAAGCCCGGAATTGGCGCAGGAGATCCTCGAAATCCTCTTTTGACAGGAT
Source organism: Rhodospirillaceae bacterium (assembly GCA_041919675.1). Lineage (GTDB taxonomy): Bacteria > Pseudomonadota > Alphaproteobacteria > Rhodospirillales > Rhodospirillaceae > SHVO01. The sequence continues at coordinate 6,514 of JAYRTJ010000115.1, forward strand.
GCCCTGCAGGGAATCGAGTGCGGCGGGATTGAGCGCCGCGCCCGCGTGGGCCTGCGCGGGCGTCACGGCCGGCGCGGGCCGCGCGCCGGTATCCGGGCCGGCGCGCAGCCTGATCTCCTCGGCCAACGTCTCCCAATCGACGGGTTTGGTGAGCACCGCGTTGCATCCGGCGGCCAGATACTGCGGATGGTGTTCGGCAATTCCGTCCGCGGTCAGCGCGATGATGGGGGTTTGTGTGTTCGCTCCGCTTGCGCGAATTTGGCGCGCGGCTTTGTCGCCGTCCATGACGGGCATCTGCATGTCCAGCAGAATGATGTCGAATTTGCGCGCCGCGGCCTCCTGTACGGCGCTCCTGCCGTCGGACACCGCGACCAAGGTCTGGCCCCAGGCGTTCAGCATATGCGAGACGATGAGCTGTAGGGTGGCGTTGTCTTCGGCGAGGAGAATGTTGAGATGAAGGCCGCTCAGCTTATCGCCCGCGCGCACCGGACTCTTATCGTTGAGTGCGCCGACGGCCTCGGAATTGCCGCGCGCGACGCGGACATGAACGGTGAAAGTCGATCCGGCCCCCTTGCGGCTCTGCACCTCGATGCCGCCGCCCATGGCCTCCGCGAGCTGCTTGCAGATGGCCAGGCCCAGTCCTGTGCCGCCGTAGCGCCGGGCCGTGGACCGCTCCTCCTGTTCGAACTTGCGGAACAGGCGCGTCAGTCCTTCCTCCGAAATGCCGATCCCCGAGTCCGCGACCGCGAATTTAAGAAGCAGCGTGTCGCCGTTCTCGACAAGCGACGCCTTGAGTCTCACCTCGCCTTTTTCGGTGAACTTCAGCGCGTTGCCGGTCAGGTTGCAAAGCACCTGGCGGAGGCGCTTGGGGTCGCCGCGCACGATCGCGCCGTCGAGACCCGACGCGTCGACGGAGAAGCCGAGGCCTTTCTCGGCCATGCTTGGCCCAAACAGGTTTCGAACGTCTTCCAGAAGGGCGGCGGGATCGAAATCTATGGTCTCCAGGGTCATTTGCCCGGCCTCGATCTTCGCGAGGTCGAGGATGTCGTTGAGAAGCTCCAACAGCGTCTGGGCCGACTGCTTGAGCATGCGGGTCATCTTGGCCTGCTCGGGCGGTTGCGGCGTGCCGAGCAAGAGGTCGCAGGTCCCCATGATGCCGGCCATGGGCGTGCGCAGCTCGTGACTCATGTTGGAGAGAAACGTGGTCTTCGCCGCGTTGGCCTGTTGCGCGGCCCGGCGCGCCGCGCTGGCTTTGCGCGAGTGCTCCAGCATCTCCTCGACATGCGTCGCGACATCGTTGACGAGAGGCCGGAAGATGAACAGCGCCTCCACGCCCAGGGTCAGGATGATGACAATCAGGCTGATGCGCTGATAGGTCTCCAGGCGCGCGGCCTCCGCGGAGGAACGCCGCAGATACGCCTGGCCCACGGCGTTCAAGGCCGCCAGCAGCGGTCCGTCCGCTTCGGCCGCGATGGCCTTCAGGGTCGGTTCACCTTGCGAAATTTCGCCGAACGCCAATGCGCGCGCCTGATTCACGAACGTGCGCATATGGTCGCTGAGCCGGTGCTCCGCGTAGACTCTCGAAACCTCGGGCGGGACCGCGAGGGAGGTTTGAGGGTCGATCTTGCCGGTCCGCAGATCGTCCGCGGCAATCGCCGTCTCCGCGATCGCCTGCTGCAATTGCCGGCGCGTATCGGGATCGCCGCTGCCGGCGTAACGTTCCGAAAGCCAGGCGACCCGCTGGCACATGATGATCAGGCGATCGGTGACATGAACGGCCTGCGCGAACTTCTTTTGGTCGTCGCTGGTCCGGGCGACAAGGATGTTCGCGCCGACGAAAAGCAGCGCGACCAGGGCCAGCGACGCCAGGTAGGACCAGGTGAGCGCAAAGCGCGGAGATTTCGTCGGGTTTGAACGGTTCATCGGCATGAGTGTGGCGCGGCGGTTTCTACAACACTAGGGCGTTTTCCGGCGAAGCGCCGCGCGCGCCGGCCCGCGTCTTTCTAGTCCTCGTCGATGATCCTGAAGCGTTCCGCAAGATAATCGATCAGGGCCCGGTTGGACGGAAGCAGGCCGCGCCGCGTCGGAAACACCGCATGCACGATCTCGCGGCGCGGCGACCAATCGGGAACCACCCTCACCAGCGCGCCGCCTGCAATTTGGTCCCGCACCATGAGATGGGGAAGCTGGACAACGCCGACGCCCGCCAGGGCTGCGGCCCTGATCGCGATCATGTCCGTGGTGATCAGGCGCGGCGCATGAGGCATCTCCGCTTGCGCACCGTCCGGTCCGAACAGAGTCCAGCTGAACGACTGCTGCGGCGAACCGATGCCCAGGCTCGGCCAACCGTTCAAGTCCGCCGGCGAGGCCGGGAAGCCCAGCTTCTTGATGAGAACGGGACTGGCGACCATGCATTGCCCGCGGTCCGCCAAAACACGCATCACCAGGCCGCTGTCCTCCAGCGGCGGCGGCCGTACGCGGATGGCGATGTCCACCGCTTCGCTCACCGGATCGACGCGGCGGTTGGTGGCTTCCAGTTGCACCACGACCTGCGGATATAGCGCCATGAAGTCGGCAAGCATCGAACCGATGTGGACATGCAGCAACGTCACGGGACAGGTCATGCGGATAACACCGCGCGGCGCGGCGCGCGTGGCGTCGATGACCTCCTGCGCCGCTTCGGCTTCCACCAGCATCGCTTTGCAGTGCTCGTAATAGGAGCGGCCGACGTCCGTCACCGCGAAACGCCGCGTCGTGCGCTGGATCAGGCGAACGCCCAGCCGGTCTTCCAGCGCGGCGATCCGGCGGCTGAGTTTCGACTTGGGCATCCCCAGCACCCGCCCGGCCGGGGCAAAGCCGCCGTGGTCCACCGCGTGAACGAAATAGGAGAGGTCGTTCAGGTCGTGCATGAGCCAATCGTTCTAAAAATAGGACTATAAGACCTAAAATACCAAACTACCGGCCAATTGGCATCATATTTACCCTTCCAATCACACAGAAGCTCATGAACGGAGGCAAATATGAAAAAGGTCCTCGGCGTCTATAGCGCCCCGCGCCCCCATTGGGTGGGCGACGGTTTTCCGGTCCGCTCGCTGTTTTCCTACAGCGGGCACGGCAAGCAGCTGAGCCCGTTCCTCCTGCTCGATTATGCGGGTCCGGCCGAGTTCACGCCCACGGCAACCCCGCGCGGCGTGGGCCAACACCCGCACCGCGGCTTCGAGACCGTGACGATCGTCTACAAGGGCGAGGTGGCTCATCGCGATTCCACCGGCCAGGGCGGCGTGATCGGTCCCGGCGACGTGCAATGGATGACCGCCGGCGCGGGCATCCTGCACGAGGAGTTTCATTCGCCCGCTTTCAGCAAATCCGGCGGCACCCTCGAGATGGTGCAGCTTTGGGTGAACCTGCCCACGCGGGACAAGATGACCGCGCCCGGCTATCAGGCCATTCAAGAGCACCGTATTCCGGCGGTGCCTCTTCCCAACGGCGCGGGACAGGTGCGTGTCATTGCCGGCGAATACGAGGACCGCCGTGGTCCTGCCCACACGTTTACGCCGATGAAGGTGCTGGACATGCGGCTGACCCAGGGCGGCTTCAGCGCGCTGACATTGCCCGAAGGATGGACGGCGGCTCTCGTCGTGCTGCGCGGCGCGGTGCTGGTCAACGGCGGCGCTCTCGCCCGCGAGAGTCAGATGGTCGTCCTGGACCGTGCCGGCCAAGACGTATCCATCGAAGCCAACGGCGAGGCCACCGTTCTCCTGTTGAGCGGCGAACCGATTGATGAGCCCCTCGTCGGCCACGGGCCGTTCGTTATGAACACGCAGCAGGAAATCGTCCAAGCGGTCGCGGATTTCAACAGCGGCCGGTTCGGACAAATGGCTTCAGCGTAAAGACAGGGGAGCGGGCATCCCGGCGCGGACACGCGTTCGGGCCGCTCCCCTCCCCATCATCACTCACCCGACAGTAAGAAAGGATAACCTGCCATGTCCGCTCCCGCTAATTTCAACGGCCAACGCCCCGTCATTGATGCAAACGACGCCGTCATGCTGCTGATCGACCATCAGAGCGGTCTTTTTCAGACGGTCGGCGACATGCCCATGCCGGAACTGCGCGCCCGCGCCGGCGCCCTCGCCAAGATGGCGGCGCTCGCAAAGTTGCCGGTCATTACGACGGCCTCCGTGCCCCAAGGCCCGAACGGCCCGCTCATTCCCGAGATCCACCAGAACGCGCCGCA